>CAYVVX010000001.1:0-2461 GCA_964455315.1 uncultured Planctomycetales bacterium
GGTCGGGCGGCCTGCGAGCCAGGTTCGCACGGGTGGTTCGGAACCTTCGAGCAGATCCGCCAGGGGCTGCTTCGAGCCGGCTTGCGAGAGGGGGACACAGGTGAGGTCGGCCCGCTTGCCGGGCGCGATGGAGCCGGTGTCATCGGGCAGACCCAGCGCGAGCGCGCCGCGCCAGGTGGCCATGGCCAATAGTTGATCCGCGGGTACCGCGTCGCGCTGGTGGAGCAAGCGCAGCTCGTCGAGGATGGACAGGCTCGGGTTGCTGGCCAGGGAATCGGTGCCGATGCAGACGTTGATGCCCCGCGCCAGCATGTCGCGGTAGCGATGCGGTTCGTGCTCGAAGAAGCGGTGGGTCCGCGGGCAGTAGGCCACGCTCGCCCCTGATGCCGCCAGTACCTCCAGGTCCGCGTCGTCGACGTAGTTCACGTGGGCCAGCAGCACGGGCGCGTCCAGCAGTCCGAGCCGCTGCGCGTACATCACCGGCGAGCAGGCCGGCGGTTCAAAACACCCGTCCCACAACTCCATCTCCTCGAGCAGGTTTCGCAGCGGGCCGGATCCGTCGCGCAGAAACGCCTCCTCCTCCCGGGTCTCGGCCAGGTGAGTACACAGCGGCAGCGAGCGCGCCCGGGCGAGCCGCATGGCGTCGCGATACACGTTTGGATCGGTTGAATAGGGGGCGTGCGGGGTGATGCCGAATCGGCGGAGCGGCTCCATCCGTACGGGTGCACGAACGCCCGCGCTCCCGTCGTGACCGTCGCCGGCGTTCCGCAACACGCGCTCCACCGCGTCGACCGAGCGGTCGGCGGCGACCGCCTGCAGGAACTTCGCCCCCAGCCCGATCACCTCGAGGTAGCCGGTCACGTTGACCGGTGCCCGTGTCCACGCGCTGTGGACAATCCCGCCGTGGCCGATGTCGCCGACGGTGGTGACTCCGGCCGCCAGCGACTCCTCCAGGCCCCTCTCAATCGAGGCGCGGACCGCCGCTTCACCTTCCCGGTGCGGGTTGATCCCGGTGAGCGTGCGGATCCAGGAGGCGAAGGTGCCCTGATGGGGCACGCGCCCGCGGCAGCAACTCAGCTCAAGATGGGTATGGGCGTTGACCAGGCCGGGCAGCAGGATGGCGTCGCCCAGGTCTTCGGCCGGCGCCGAGCGATCGGCCTCACCGGCCGATTCGATGCGCCCGCCGCGGATGACCACCTGCCCGTTCTCGATGGGCGGGGTGGTCCCGGTGACGACCCAGCGGGCACGCAACGTTTGCGTCGGGTTGGTGGAAGCGGCGGTCATGATGGGGTCGCGCGGACGGCGCGTCAGCCTCCCGCGTCGGCGTCGGTCCGGGCGGATCCTCCCATGACCGCGAGCTGTCGTCGGGCCTCCTGGGCCCAGGACGACGCGGGATGGGCCCGGATCAACTGGTCGAAGACCTCCTGGGCCTTCTCGGCGAGGTTGTCCGCCCGGTACAGGGCTCCCAGCTCGTAACGGGCCCGGGGCAGGGCGTCGGCCGTGGGCTCCTGTGCGTAGCGCTCGATGAAGCCCTGCAACTCGCGCAGACGTTCCAGTTGCGAGGTGCGGGTCAGGGCCACCAGCAGTTCGACGTTGTCCAGCAGGGGGGTGCCGGGATACCTGCGGGGGATGTCGGCCAACAGGTTCCGGAGATTGTGAGGGTAGTACGGGTGGTGCGGATCCATCGACAGCAGCCGGGCGAGCGGCTCGTCGCGCCGGGCGGGGTCGCGGTTGTTGGCCAGCAGTTCGCGGAGCTTACGCCCTTCCTGTAGCACCGCGGGGAGGTAGACGCCCAGGGTGGTGCCGGCCGGCTGCTTGCCCAGCAGGCTCTGCCAGTCGCCCGGTGAACTCGGCCGCGATTCAGCCGCCGGCTCGGTGGTGAAGCTGCCCAGCATGCGATCGAGCAGCTCGATCGCCTCGGCGACCTGGCCGGCGCGGGTCTTCAGTTCGGCGAGGCGGATGAAGCCGACGGAGGCGGCCGGGAAGGCTGGATACCGGCTGGTCAGCGCGGCCCAGACGGGCTCGCTGGTGGCGGCGGGGAAATCGTCATAGTGGCGGATGACCAGGGTGCGGCGGAAGAACTCGGTGTCGATGCGCATGTCCATGGCCCGGCCCTGGATGTACAGGGCGTTGGGGTTATAGCGGCTCTCGGGATAGCTGGTCAGGAAGGCGTCACAGGCGGCGAGAGCATCCTCCTTCTCCTCAAAGAGCAGTTCTCTGATCGAGAAGGGGGCTTCGAGGCGGACCAGTTCCTCGATCCGCTCCAGGGAAAGGGTCTTGTCCTCGCGGGCGTCGAAGCGGGCCTGGGCGGTCCTACGGAGCACCGGGCCGGCATCCACATTATCGACGAAGTGCGCCGTCGATCCGGGCCCCCAGTTGTGCTCCAGCAGCCGGTAGTACAGCTCATCGCGCCCGACCTTGGACTCAAACAACAGCACCGGGATGGCGAACATCACCGCCA
>CAYVVX010000001.1:2471-5499 GCA_964455315.1 uncultured Planctomycetales bacterium
GGGCGACCAGCAGCACGATGCCCATGACCAGGCAGGCCGCCAGCAGGGCCAGTACCCAGGGCACGTACAGCTTGGCGATGTCGACCGGGGCCAGCCCGGCGACGGTGGTCGCCTTGCGCGTGGCCAGCGCGTAGTAGCCCACCAGCGGCAGCAGCGACAGCAGCGCGGTCGCGTACCTGAAGTTGAACCGCAGCGGCTTCCAGCGGGCCAGGAAGCAGCACAGGGTGGTGACCAGGGCGAGCCAGGGCAGCACGGCGACGAAGCCGACGATCGCGACGAAGATCAGCGAGAACGGGAAGCGGTACAGCAGCGAGACGAGCACCGGGATGGCGGTCAGCGATGCCAGCACCAGTCCGAAGATGAGGCTCATCAGCGGCACCTGGTTGACCGGGATGGGGTAGACCAGGAAGTCGAGCAGGGTGACCTGGTCGGGATGGAAGGGGTCGAACGTCTGCCAGAGACGTTCCAGGTAGGTTCCGGTCTCCGGGAAAAAGGGGGTGTATTCGCCGGTCCGGAGCCAGAAGGCGAAGCAGCCCAGTCCCGCGAACAGGGCCGCGTTGAACAGCAGCAGGACCACGGCGCGAACGCGATATTTGCGCTGCGTCCAGCGCCACACGTCCCGGGAGGGCTCGCGCAGATGGCGCTGACGGGCCGCGCGCCTGGCGGCGCGGGCGGCGTAACGCAGTCGCTGCCGTGACCGCGCTACCGCTTCACCGATGGGTTCGGTCGCTTTCACCATCAGGCGCTCATGGAACAGGCCGGCGGCTGGCCGCAACGTAAATGGTCACCGCTCCCAGCGACAGCGGCTTGACCGTCGCCGGTGACAGATCCGCCGAAGTCAGACTGGACACGATCTCCTCGCGGCTCTGGAAGCTTATCACCGAGCTGGGCAGATAGCGATAGGCGCCGGTGCGGTCGCGGCTGATCCAGGTGGCCAGGCGGGGCATGACCTGGTTGATATAAAAGAGGTACGCCTGGCGGATCAGCGGCGTGCCCGGCAGGGTGAACTCGAGCAGCACCACGCGACCTCCGGGCTTCAGCACCCGGCGCATCTCCGCCAGGCCGGCGGCGAGATTCTGAAAGTTCCTGATCCCGAACGCGCAGGTGATGATGGAGACGCTCTCGTCGGCGAGCGGAAGCTTCAGCGCATCGCCCTGGCAGAACTGGCCGGGCACCATCGGACGGCCGGCGGCCAGGCGCAGCATGGGCAGCGAAAAGTCCAGTCCGATGATGGTCTTCGGCCGGATCAGCCCGTCGGGCGGCTCGGCGAAGGCCCGGGCCACGTCGCCGGTTCCACAGGCGATGTCCAGGAGCACGTCGTCCGGACGGACCCCGGCCAGGCGGACCATCCACCGCCGCCAGTGGCGGTCGCGCCCCAGGCTGGCCAGGGTGTTGACCCGCTCGTAGGTGGGGGCGATCGCATCGAACATGCCCTTAACGCGGTGCGCCTTGTCTGCCTGGCGGTGGGGGGTGCGGAGGCGATCCGGATCCCACAGGATCTGGTCCATGTTTCCGGCCATGCGGGTATTGTAGCCGGGTCCGGGGCGGAGCGCAAGTATTGGGATTACCCCGGTTTACGGATGTCAAGAAAAATCGCTGGTTATGTGACCAAAGTCACTGACAGGGGCGCGCCCGTCCGGTAGCATGACGGGTGACGCGGGCTCGGGCGGCCGGACCCGAACGCGGAGAGGCACATCAACCCATACGATCGGAGGTATGTGATGAAGAGGCATGTTGTACTGGGCGTGGTTGCGGGCCTGTGCTGGGCGACCGCAGCGCAGGGCGCGATTTTCAATTACACGGCGACCATTGACGGTTTACAGGAGGTTCCCCCGGTGGCGACGCCGGGCTCGGGCTCGGGCACGTTCGTGATCGACACCGATGCCAACACGATGAGCTACAACATCGTGTTCAGCGGGCTGATCGGCGTGGAGAACAACGCTCACATTCACGGCTTCGCCGCCCCGGGTGTTCCGGCGGGTGTCCTGCATGGGCTCCCGGCGGGCAGCCCCAAGATCGGCGTGTGGAATTACCTCGAAGCCCAGGAGGCGAGCATCCTGGCCGGGTTGACCTACGTCAACATCCACAGCACGTTCAAGCCCGGTGGTGAGATTCGCGGGCAGATCGTGCCCGAGCCGGCGAGCCTGGGCCTGGTGGCCCTGGCCGGCGTGGCGCTGCTGCGTCGTCGCCGTCGCGCGGTGTGAATTCCATTCAGCGGAATCGCTGATGTATAGCCTTGGAGAGGGTTGATTCCAAGCCGCGGGGGTTTGGGCGCGGGGAGGGTGCGCCCGGGCGTTGGCTTGATCAGTGGAGTTTGAGTCGGGGATGAGGGTGGGGGGTCGGTTCGCGGAGCGATGGTGATCGGCGCCTGTCCACAGCGTGAGGGTCTTGGACAGCGGTGGTTCCCCGGAGCTCCGCGAGCTCGATCCCAGAAAGCCGGTGCACCGGAGGGGGGTGGGTGCTGCCGCGGGAGTCGGCAGCCGGGTCGGACACAGGGGTCCGATCCGATCTCGGGGCATGATCGTCGTGTCACATGAGGGAATCCGTCAGCGGACCCGCGGTCTGCGGGCGGTAGCCGCGCCGTTGCGGCCCAGGGGATCCTGCGCGCCCCAACAGGACGGGGACGCGGGGGATACGTCTTGTGTCCGTCCCCAGTGCTCCATTGAGAGGAGAGTCCCATGTGCCTTACGATCACGCAGTTCAGTTCCGGTCCACTGCCCGTTGCGCGACCCCGGCGGCTCTCGCCGGCGGCTCCCGTTCTGGCGGCTCTGATCGCGTTCGCGGCATCGGCGGCGGAGCTGTCGGCCGCGTTCCCGCAGATCGGATTGGAGGTCGTATCCTCCGGGGAGTTGAGCACGCCGATCGGCATGACCACGGCCGGCGACGGCAGCAACCGGCTGTTCACCATCGATCAGCGGGGAAAGATTCAGATCATCCAGAACGGGGTGGTACTGCCCGCGCCTTTCCTGGACCTGAGCTCCAAGCTGGTTCCCCAGCGCACCACCGGCGGCGGGGAGCCCCCCGTGGT
>CAYVVX010000001.1:5509-24772 GCA_964455315.1 uncultured Planctomycetales bacterium
TCGATGAACGCGGGCTGCTCGGCATCGCCTTCCATCCTGATTACGCGACGCCCGGCGCCGCGGGAGAGGGAAGGTTCTTCGTCAATTACAGCGCTCCCCACCCGAGTGCCCCGGGCACGACCATGAGCCCGCTCGACCACATGAGCGTGCTGGCTGAGTACCGCGTGTCCCCGGGCAACCCCAATGTCGCCGACCCGCTGTCGGAACGGATCATCGCCACCGTGGACGAACCCCAGTTCAACCACAACGGCGGGCAGCTCAACTTCAGCCACCGGCCCGGCGAGAACAGCTACCTCTACTGGTCGCTGGGCGACGGAGGCAGTTCCAACGACAACAACTACGGGCATACGGGAGGCACCAACGCCCAGCCCAGCGGCGTGCTCGGCAACGCCCAGGACAAGAGCAAACTGCTGGGCAAGCTGCTGCGAATCGACGTCGACGGGACCAATGGTCCCAACGGGCAGTACGGTATCCCCGCGGACAACCCCTTTGTCGGTCAGCCCGGCGTACGCGAGGAGATTTACGCCTACGGGCTTCGCAATCCCTGGCGATACAACTTCGACGACGGGCCGGGCGGGACCGGCAGACTGTTCCTGGCCGACGTGGGCCAGAGGTTTTATGAAGAGGTCAACATCATTGAGGCCGGCGGCAACTACGGCTGGCGCGTGCGCGAAGGGGATCATCCCTTCGATCTGACCACGCCGATCGCGGTGGGCGAGACGCTGATCGACCCGATCATCGAGTATTCCCATCCCAATGCGCCGGAAGGGCAGCAGATCGGCATCTCGGTCACCGGGGGGTTCGTCTATCGGGGCAGCGCCATCCCGGCGCTGCAGGGCAAGTACATCTTCGGCGACTGGTCAGCCTCGTTCGGCACCCCGTCCGGACACCTGCTCGGGCTTGAGGAGGTGGCGCCGGGACAGTGGGAGCTGACCATCCTGGACGTGCTGGGCGGCAATCCACTGCCCTATGTGATCAACGCATTCGGTGAGGATGAGAACGGGGAACTGTACGTCCTCGCCAACATGTTCAGTCAGCCGGGTGCGGTGCCGGGCGGCGTGATCCTGCGGATCGTGCCGGAGCCTGGCGCCGCATGCCTGATGATGCTGGCGGGAGGGCTTCTCCCGTGGCGGCGTCGCGGAGCAGCCGGTCACTGAGTCGGCCGCCGGACCCCGCGCGGGCCGGGAGCACAAGTCCTCTATATGCTCGCCCCGCCGGAGGCAGATGATGCCGCCGGCGGGGCGTTGTTTCAGATCCAGGCTGATCGGCGATCGGGGAACCTACGACGCCGGTCCCTCGGGCGGGGTGGTGGAAGCGGCGCCGGAGCCGATGTAGTGCAGGAATTGCGTGCGGGTCAGCACGGGGATGGACAGCGCCTTGGCCTCGTTGATCGCGGCGTCAAACCGGTCGCGTTTCTGCACCGCTTCGTTGTAGCGCTCCTTGCGGGCGTCGTCGGCATCGTCACCCGGAATGGGCGGCATGTCCGGCGGCTCTCCCGCGACCACGAAATCGGTGCTGGTACTTACGGTGCGGACGACCTCGCCGCCCAGTCCGGTGATGATCGCGGCCACCTTTTCGCCGCCGGGATCTTCGACCTTGCCGTCAAAATCCAGATCAAACCCGCCAAGCACGGCGAACTTGAACCGCTTGGAGCGGTCGTAGACCGGGTTGGCGATGAGATCGCCTTCCAGAATGGGATCGCCGGGGGTGGTCGAGGTCACGCGGCATTCCGACGTTGTCTCGAAGGGGGTGATGACCTCCAGCGTGGCCTTGCCCTTGCCGTCCGGTCCGACACCGCGGATTCGCGAATACACCGCGAAGGTCATGCCCCGCCGCACCCGGTCGCGGGTGCCCAGGCTGATGTAGACCAGATCCTGGCGGGCCAGTGCCCGAACCACCGTGCCATCGGACACCCGGAGCACTTCGCTGGCGTCGCCGCTGGGCCGGTAGCCGGCGAGCTGCCCGAGCAGTTCCTGGGTGCGCTTCTGCTCGGCGGCGAGCTTCTCCTCGACCGCGCGGCGAAGCTGACGCTCGCGGTTGAGTTCCTGCCCGGCGGCCTCGGTGCGGGCCTCGATCTCCTGTTCGAGCCGGGCGATCTGCTGCTCCCAGGCCTGGCGATCAGACAGGCTCTGCTGTTCGAGTTGCTCGTAGCGCTGGGTGAGTTCTTCGGTCTTGCTCTGGTAAAGCCGGTCGCGCTCCGCCTCGGCGTCGGCGTTGGCGTCGATCTGTTGCCTGGCCGCGGCGGCTTCTTCCTCGGCGGCCCGACGCTGCCCGTCCAAGGCCACGGCCCGCGTCCACGCGGCCCCCATCACATCCAGTACGGAGGATTGCTTGACATCGACCCCGGCGAGGACCAGTTCATCGCGGATGGGATCGGTGGCCGCCTTGATCTTCTGGGCGATGGTCGCGGGGTCTGTCTCCAGCGAGCCGGCCACCTGCTTGGCGAAGTCGGCGAGGGCCTGCTCGGCCTGCTGGGCCCGTCGATTGGCCTGGTCGGCGCTGGCATTGGCGGCGCTGGTGCTCTGCAGCAGATCTTCCTGCTGCGTGTACAGGTAAATGGCGAAACCCAGGGACAGGACGGTGAGGACGATGAAGACGATCAGGGCGGCCTTGATGCCGCCGGAGGGTGCCGCACCCGCTGGTCTGGCCACTGCCATACATGAACTCCGTCTGGAAGTTTCCGTTGCCGCGCCTGTCGCGCCGGGCAGGCTCTCAGGCGGGCGCCACCACCGGGTAGGCGGGGATCACATCCGCGTCGTCTTCCGCCGGGAGGGCGGAAAACCCACCGGAATTCTGATGGGCTCAGGCCCGCTTGTCAACGGGGCAGGTCCTGCCCGGCGTCCGAAGGTCGGCTATAAGTTAGCAGGGCAGCAGGCTGATCGCCGGGAGGATGGCCGACCGGAGATGGCCTGCCCCAGCACGAAAGTGGGGCAGGGATGGCTGCTGATGTGAAGCGATCGACCACGGCACGCGGTTCCGGCCGGCTGGCCAGGTGGCTCAACCGTCCGCTGTTCGGACCCCGGGTGATTCCTGCCCGGGCCCGGGCCAACCCCGAGTTGCTCCCGGAGGAGGAGTTCCCGGTCCATTGCCCCGGGTGCGGGTACCTGCTGCGCGGCTTGCCCGGCGCGATCTGTCCGGAGTGTGGAACCCCCTTCGACCGGGGCCGGCTGCTGGTGGAGCAGTATGTGCACTTCAGCCCCAGTCGAGCCCAGCATCGGATCGGGGGGATTCTCTTCGTGCTGGCCTGTCTGCTGGTACTCGCGCCTTACCTGATCATCGAGCTCTACCTCGGGGGGTATGGGCAGATGATCCGGCCTGTGGCGAGCGGCAATCCCGGTGCGGCCGTGCTCACCGCCCTCCAAAGGGCCGGCACGATCATGGCGATCATGGTGTGGGCACAGATGCTTGGCGTCGGGCTGGTGATCGGGTGGGAAGGATGGATGGTCTGGGTACGCCTGCGCCGGGCGCGGGCCCGTCGGAGGGTGATTGAGTCGCTGGTGCCCGGTGACGTCGATGAAAACCAGGGTTGAAAGCCGGCTTCGGGAGCATGAACCGCCCCGGCCGGCAGCGATCTTCCAGGGTCAGGGAATGATCGCCTCGGCCTGTTCGGTGGTGAAGCGGAGCACGATGGTGTCGCCGCACGCGTATTCCGGCGGGACGAAGATGAAGGCCTCGTTGCCGTTGAACTGCCGGCCGCCGAGGTACGCGTTGCTGGCGTCGAGATTCCGCTGCTCAAGGACCTCGATCCGGTCGGGGCATGCGGGCTGGAGGAAGTCGCAGATTTCGATGTCGGCCAGGCAACTGATCTGGACCGGCCGGCTGTCGACCAGCAGGCTGACCTGCACGTTGTTGGCGCCGGTCAGGTTGACCAGGCGGATGGTCACGGCCTCGATCGTGGGGCCACTGGTGTTGCCGAGAATCTGATCGATCAGCGAACCGCCGCCCGGGCAGCCGAAGACGCCGACCAGGGAAAACGTCGCCAGAATGGGGATGAACCGCCGGGTCGTCAGCCGGAAGCCACGCTGCTTGGGCACCAACATCCACCGCCTCTCCAGGTGAGTCTCACGGTTGCCGGCGCGGCGGCCGGCCCTTCTGTGATCAATTTAACCGCCCCAAGTGACCCGGGCAACCAGCGCGGAAGATGCCCGTGCGGCACGTGCGAGTACGGCGAGACTCGGGTTTGGAAGGGAGATCGGTCAGGGTGGAAAGAATGCCCGGCCGGACGCGGGCTCCTGCGACCCGGCCGGGCGAACCTGAAGGGCACTGGCGCGATACTCGGCCCCCCAGGCGGTTGTCGCAGCGCACGCGCGCTGCCTGAGTACCTGAACATTGGCGCGGTGAGGCCCGAACCTTTCGCGCCGAACGGGGACTGCGGGTAATTGGGCGCCATGCCGACTTCGGAGCGGGCGGCGTGAGCGGAGCCTGTTTTTTTCGCTTATCCATGAAAGGTGGCGGCATCGCCGTGCGTATATCCCCTTAGCCGGGGACGCCTGCAGCGTGGAGCGGCGGGCTCCCCGGCTTATCCAGGTGATCGAGCTTCCGCCTCGCGGCGGTGTGAGGAGATGGCGATGTCAACACAGATCAAACTTCCGGACGCACTGATGGGGCAGATGCGTGAGGCTCAATTCGAGCTCGCCGCCGACCAGACCCTGGTGTACCTGGACCCCGCGATCGGGCCGCTGGCCAATCGTCGGCGGGGACTGGCGATCCGCCTGAATCGCAAACGGACCCGCTTCGAGCTCGTCGAGCATGGGTCCGTGACGGACGCCGTGGACCTGCAGCCTGATGTGGTCCGGGCCTGCGAGCAGGCTTTCGGCATGTATTTCACAGCCTACGAGCGGGCCTGCCGCATGGGCGACGCGGAGCCGCTGGCGGCCTGAACGGGGTGCCGCCCGGACACCAATCCAGCCATGATCCGGCCGTCGGGGGGCTGCCGTCCGCTTCGCTGGGCGGTTCCAACTGCGACACGGTGCTGTCGGTGCGTTCCGGTTGCCGGGGGAGCGGTTCGCAGGTCGCCTATAACGACAACGGCCGCGGCGCGCAGAGCCGGGTGAGCTTCCATGCGACCAGTGGTTCGACCTGCTGGATCCGGGGTGCCGGGACGTAACGGCTCCTCCGGCGCGTTCACCCTCCAGTTGGAGGGGCGGCGCTGCCTGGGCTGCTCGAACGGGCCGGACTGCGACAACGACGGGACCAGCGACGCCTGCGAGGATGACCGCGATGAGGACGGGGTGCCCGACGACTGTGACGCCTGCCCCTGTCAGCCGCGCGAGAACCCCGACCCGGCGGACGGCTGCCCGATGGTGCCGGGCGATGCCGACGGCGACCGCGACGTGGACCTGGCGGATGTTCCCATCTTCGTGGCCTGCATGGGCGGCAGCGGCCTGCCCTCGCCGTGCGGGCCGTGAGCCGACGCCGTCGACGGGTGGCTGAGACCCGGGCCTTCGCATCCGAAAGCGGCCCGCCTATGATGGGTCCACCATGCCCATCCAACCCTCGCTGCATGCCCTCGAACAATGGCGCCGTTCCCGGTCGCGGTTCGCGGCCGCGCTGCTCGTCGCCACCTTCAGGAAGTGGCGGCAGGACAAGCCGCGGCAGTGGGCGGCGGCGCTGTCCTACTATGCCATCTTCTCGATCGCGCCGATCCTGCTGCTGTCGGTGTCGGTGGCCGGGTTTTTCCTCAAGCGCGAGGAGGCCCAGCAGCGGCTGGTCGATCAGCTCGGGGAGTGGATCGGCCCGACCAGCGCCGCCTCGCTGGACGAGTTGATCACCCGGCTGAATCCGCCGTCGTCGCACCTGGGGGTGAACCTGCTGGCCACCGGGCTGCTGCTGTTCGGGGCGGCGCAGGGTTTCAGCCTGCTCCAGGAAGCCCTCAACGCCATCTGGCTGGACCAGGAGGCCCGCCGCGGAGGCATCAAGGCCGGCATGGTCCGCCGGCTGCGGAACTTTCTGATGGTGGTGTTCAGCGGCCTGCTGGTGCTGGCATTGATGCTGGCCAACGTCTCGCTGCGGGCGGTGCAGGAGCGCTTCGGGGAGTTCATTCCCGGCATCCGACTCTATCAACTGCTCAGCTTCGCGATCCTGCTGAGCGTGGTCACCATGCTGTTCGCGGCCATCTACAAGTGGCTGCCCCTGGTCCGCATCGACTGGCGCGAGGTCTGGGTCGGCGCCCTGTTCACCGCCACCATCCTCATCGCGGGGCAGTACCTGGTGAGCCTCTATTTCATTCACAGCCGGGTCGGTGCGGCCTATGTCGCGGCCGGCTCCATCGTGGCGTCGCTGTTCTGGCTGTATTGTTCGGCGCACATCGTGCTGATCGGGGCGGAGTTCACCTCGGTGTATGCGACCATCCGCGAGCAGATGATCGGCACGGACGGATGAGTCCCGCGGATGACGTCCCCGGGCCCGGTGGGTAGGATGAGGCTATCGCGGGGTAGGGCCAGCATGGAGTTCTGGTTATGAGCGGGGATGGCGATCAGTTACAGGATGCGGGGGCGGGCGCGTCGTCGGAAGGCCCGGGGGGCGTCGCTGCGCCGCCGGGCGGCGTGTTGCAGCCGCTCCCGCTGGACGTGAGCGAGCACTTATCGGCGGAACCATCGCCGGACGGAACGCACACCTCCGCGCTCGTGGTTCCGCACGTCATGCCGGTGGAGGATTCCCCTGCCCCGGTGCCCGAGCCGCCGCTGCCGATGCTCCCGGCCATCTTCGCGGGCTGGATCCGGCCCGCGCGGACCGCCCGCCGGACCCGGCACCTGCCGCTGTTCTCCGCTTACGTCGGCCACTGGCTGGGGGTCATCCTGACCTGGCTGGTCATGGCGGTGACCACCGGCATCACCGTGGTCTTCACGGCTGGCGATCAAACCTTCGGCGATGCGACCGCCGACTTCTTCGCGCGACCGCTGCAGGAGATCATCCGCGAACCGATCGCCTTGCTCGCTGTTGCCACCGGCGTCGCGATGATGGAACTGGCCTTTGTCCTGGCCGGGTTGCTGCTCGCACCCTGGGGGGCAGTGGACGAGCCGATGACCGGCACCCTCTGCAACAGTCTGCGCCAGGTGTGGCTGCATACCAGCGATGCCGTTCCGGCCATCCTGCTGGTATCGCTGCTTTTCATTCCGATCGACAACGCTCAGCGCCATTATTGGGAGGAGTCCCGGAGACTCTTCTCTGAGTCGGACTGGACCGACCGTCCTGAACCCCCGGTGTACCCCCTCAACGCCACACCCGCGGACGTCGCCGCCTTTCAGCAGGCCCAGGCCGACTACGAACAGGCGATGGGTGCCTACTACCAGAAAGAACGGGAGCGCTACCGGGAGATGCAAGCCCGCCGGACGTTCCTGGTGAAGTTCGGCCCGGCCATCGGCGCGGGGGCGAGCCTGCTGGCCGGGATCTACGTGCTCTGGCTCTGGCTCCGGGCCATCGGCGTGCGACGCGATGCGCCGCCCATTCCGCGCCAGCCAGGCTGCGAGTCCTGCGGCTACGCCCTGGTGGGCCTGCCCTGGCAGGGCCGCTGCCCGGAGTGCGGCGAATCGGTGGCCGAGTCCATGCGCGGTACCCGGGCGCGCGGCTCGCCCTGGCAGCACCGCCGGGACATCGGGCGGCTCAGGGCGTACCTGCACACTGCGGGGCAATTCATTTTCCAACCGCGGAAACTCGGCCGGGCGCTCATCGCCACCCGGGTATGCACCGATCACCGCCCGTTCCTGGCGATGCACCTGCTGCTGGTATTTCTCATCGGCGCGGCGGCGCCGGTGGCGATCGCGTACGCCATCGGCGAGAACCTGTTGAATTTGGCGGAGGAGTTGTGGGAGGGAGCGGAGATCATGGTGATCTTCGGCGCAACGATGATGGGCGTCGGCCTCCTGGCGGCCATGGGCAGTGCCGCCCTGGTGTCCGCATTCCGCTGGTTCGAGCGGAAGCGGAACTTCAGCGCGGTGGCGATGCAGGCGGCCGCGTACGGTTCCCCGATGCTGGTACTGGTGGCGATGGCGTCGGCCGGCGTTGTGTTTCCGCTTCTCCGCTACTGGGAGTGGGTGGAGGTATTGGCCGGTCAGCTTCAGATGGAGGTCGGGTTTACGTTCCTGCTGGCCTGGCTGGCCGTGACGCTGGGTGGTCTGTTCCTCTACTTCATGCGTGTCTGGCGGGCCACGGCGGGCGCACGGTATGCGAACCGCTGATGCAACAACGTGCGAAACCTCCGGGTGACGGATTCTCGACTGGTGTGCCGTAATTCGCTGCGATTGCGGTTGTTCTGAGGGGGCGTCGAGCAGATTCGCGAGGATTCTGCTTTCAGCGGCACTTGCCACGCATGGTGGTCATGGGGTATAACCAGTGCCGTGCCGGTGAATGCCGGTCGCTGGGTAGAAAAAACTGGTCGCCGTTGCGCGGATTCTCGTGACCGGCCTTTTGTACGCCGACGGAACCGGGCGACGGGTGTGTGGCCGGGATGTTCGCCCGCGTAGGATGACATGCTTTGAGTTGCTCGAACGGTTGTGTGCGCCATCCCGTGCCCTCTCGTGTGGCCCCTGGGTGTCCCGACCGATAGGCGAACGAGTGATTCGTTCGCCGTCACCATGTCCGCTGCAGGGACGCAGCCGCCAGGAAGGGCAACCTCAACCCTGTTGATCATGGATGATGGACTGGCCCGAAGGAGAATCCTTCGGCTCCCTGTGCTTCGTGCGCTTTTCCGCCGGAGCGGCTTACAATGATGTGGCTTTAATTGATTCCTCCTGACGCGGGGGGTACGAAACTCAGTCAACCGGGGTGCAAGAAAAGGAGAACGTCGATATGACAACGGGACATTTGAAGAGGGCTTCCTTCCTTTCGGCTCTGGCGCTGATGCCCGCGCTGGTCGCGGCCCAGCAGCCCGCCGGGGCGGGCAAGACGGAAACGTACTGGCCGACGGGCAGCCGCAGCGGCAGCGTGCTGCTGATCGAGCGCGTGACTCCGACCGAGATGCGTGCCGGGGTGCAGTTCGATTACCAGGTCCGGCTGACCAACCTGACCAACTCGGCGATGGACGAGCTGGTCCTGACCGAGCAGCTTCCGGACAACTTTGACGTCAAGTCGATCGATCCCCAGCCGGACAGCAACCAGGGCGGCAAGGCCAGCTGGAGCATCGCCCGCCTGGGTGGCGGCGAGTCCAAGGCGTTTCGGATCAGCGGCGCCGCCGGCTCGGTCGGCACCGTCTCGGCGTGCAACACCATCAGCTTCAGCACCAGCGCCTGCGCCAAGACGACCATTGTCCAGCCGGCGTTGAAGCTGGAGAAGACCGCTCCCGCCGAGGTCATCATCTGCGATCCCATCCCGGTCAAGCTGGTCATCACCAACACAGGAACCGGCGACGCCACCAGCGTGCAGATCAAGGATACCCTGCCCGAAGGCTGGACCACCTCGGACGGCAAGTCCTCGTTCATGGTTGACGTCGGGACGCTGCGGGCCGGCGAGTCGCGCCAGGCCACCATCGACCTGCGCTCCTCGAAGACCGGCACCTTCACCAACAACGCCAGCGCCACCGGCGAGGGCGGGCTGACCGCCGATGCCAGCGCCACCACCGTCGTGCGCCAGCCGGTGCTCGAGGTCACCAAGACCGGCCGCGAGACGATTTACGTCGGCGGCGAAGTGACCTATGACATTTCCGTTTCCAACCGGGGCGACGCTCCGGCCAAGAACACCGTGCTCACCGACGTGATGGACGCCAGCGTGAGCTTCGTCAGCGCGACCTCCGGCGGCCAGGCCAGCGGCAACCGGGTCACCTGGAACCTGGGCACGCTCAATCCGGGCGAGTCCAAGAGCGGCAGCGTGACGGTCAAGACCAACCAGATCAAGACCATCCGTGACACCGCCACGGCGACCGCCTTCTGCGCGGAAGCCTCGGCCTCGGCCCAGACCGCGGTGCGCGGCATCCCGGCGATCCTGCTCGAGGTGATTGACACCGAGGATCCGCTGCGGATCGGCGAGCAGACCACCTACGTCATCACCGTCACCAACCAGGGCACGGCGGACGACAACCAGATCAAGATCGCCTGTAAGATCCCCGACGCCATGGAGTACGTGTCCGCCGACGGGCCCACCAAGGCCAACGTGGACGGTCGCAGCGTGATCTTCGATCCGGTGCCGTCGCTGGCGCCCAAGGCCAAGATCACCTTCCGCGTGGTGACCAAGGCACTGCAGCCCGCTGACACCCGTTTCGCGACCGAGATGACCAGCGAGATGCTGACCCGTCCGGTCAACGAGACGGAAAGCACGCGCATCTACGAGTAAGCCCGCGCGGCGCAAGCGCGCCGTCACGGCATAGTCATCTGTGGCCCGTCAGCCTGTTCAAAGGCTGCCGGGCCGCTTTCTTTGGTCAGCGTTAAGGAGCGTCAAGAGGCACGGCTGGCGACCGCGTGATTCCCAGGATCCAGGGGTCAGTTCAGCGAGGGCCCGTCGAGCGGAGGGCGTCGCCCGCGTTGCTTCGCCTCGGCGATGCGCCGCGTGATGCGCAGGGTCGCCAGCAGCAGGCCGGCCCTGGCCAGCGGCTGTTCCTCCTCGAGCAGACGCTGACGGAGTTCGACCTTGTCGGGGGGCAGAAGCAATGCCGCGGCGTGGTCGGTCAGCGCCGCCAGCGTTCCGTCGCTTTGGGCCTCGGCGCGCAGGCGTTCGATGTCGCCGATCCGGTCGAGGTCCGGAGCGGCCAGGAACTCCCCCAGTTGACGGCGGGCGGCATATTCGCCGTCGGCATCGATTCCGGGGTGGGACGGTTCGGCGGGATCGAGCATCGCCAGGCGATACTCGCAGTCGGAATACTCGTTGCGGATGCGGGCCCGGCAGACACCCACCAGGTTGACCAGGTAGCGCCCGTCAGGCACGCGCACGTGTTCACGAATCCGCCCGACGCAGACCATCGGATGAATGTCCGCCCGGTTGGTGTAATAGTACGGCTCATAGCCCGGCCGCAGCAGGGCCATGGCGATGAGTTCGCGATCGGCCAGGGCGTCGCGGACCATGGCGCGATAGCGGGGCTCGAAGATCTGCAGCGGCAGGGTGGCCTGGGGCAGCAGCACGGCATTGGGCAGCGGGAACAGCCCGATGGGCTCCTCGAAACTGATGTCATGGAATTGACCGGACATGCATTCATTATAGTGTTCGGGCCGGGCGGGGGGGTGGAACCGGTCAAGGGATCGCGGCGGTCTGACCGATAAATCCGGGTGTTTTCGGCTGCAGGGAGGATGCTGATGTCCATGACCGCCACCCGGGAGCGCACTTCGCCGCGCGAGGAATCTTCGCTCGGCGATCTCCTCGCGGCGACCTTCGAGGGTATCGCCCGTCCCGCCTGGGTGCATGACCTGGACAGCCGCGTGGTCTACCGCAACCCGGCCGCCGGCAGGAGCGGCAGCGGTGGCGAAGTGCAGGTCTTCGAACTCGTCGATCATGCCGATCGGCAGGTGGGCAGCCTGGTCGTCGGGACCGGCCGGTGATGCCCCGGCGGCATGGTCGAACTCCCGCGGCTTCCACTCCCGTCAAAGCATTCCCGGGGTCATCCATCCGATAATCGTGCCGACCCGGCCGCGGTGGCGCCATGGCCGGCGGTGGGGCGATACAGGGGCTCCCGGAAACCGCCGATATCCGCTTGTAGAGGCTGCAGATTATTCGTTGGCGTCGTCATGGACGGGCAGCGGAGGTGGGCAAGCCAGTCGGTAACGCGGATGATCACCGAGGCGAACACACCTTTTCGAGTCACCGTCACCGCGGACCGTTCCCGCGTTCTGCTCAACTTTGAGCGATCCCTCCCGGCAGTGCCCGCGATTGAAGAACTGATCGAGCCGCTCGCGGGGCTTTCCATCCCCATGACCCCGGACCTCACTGAGCGGATCGCCCGGGCCCGCGAGGCCATGGCCGGCGGGGTTCAGCGCGGTGATGAAATCGTCCTGGTCGAGGCCATTGCCGCGCAGGCGGGTGCCCCGGAACAATTCGAACCGGCCGAGCGGTTCCGCCCGGACGACCCGGAAGCCGCCGGACCCACGGATTTCCACCGTTGCCGGCTGGCGACCGCCCGGGCCGGCGAAGTGCTCGGGCGGATCGTGCCGGGCTCGTCTCCGCGGGCCGGCGCCGACGTATTTGGCGAGGTGATTCCCCCGCCGGACTCACCCGAGCCGATCTTCCTGGGCGAGCAGCTCGTCCGGCATGACGATGGCACGGTGACCACACCGGTCGCGGGTATGGTGGAGCTCAGCGAGCGGTCGGTGACGGTGCGCGAACTGGTCGAGATCAGCGGCGATGTCGACTTCAGCACCGGCGACATCGAGGCGCCCGTGTCCCTCTCCATCGCCGGAACCGTGCGGAGCACATTCGCGGTGACCGCCGATGGCAGCGTGAGCATCGGCGGGTCCCTGGAGGCGGCCCGGGTCGAAGCCACCGGCCATGTAGAGGTTACAGGGGGCATCGCGGGAAGATCCAGCGGGATGGTGATCGCGGGAGGGGATCTCTCCGCGAAGTTCTGCAACGGGGCTCACCTGCGCGTAGCCGGGGATGTGACCCTGCGTCGCGGCTGCATCAACAGCTGTTTGCGCGCGGGGGGGTGTCTGATCATCGAGCAGGGAGCGCTGATCGGCGGCAGCGCCTGGGCCCGAGGCGGCGCCGAGATCTGCGTGCTGGGCAGCGATGCCGAGGCACCCACCCGCCTGATCTGCGGCACCGATCCCGCCTGGCTGGACACCCGGTTCCACGCCGAGCAACTGGTGCTCCGGCGGCGCCAGGCCGCGGACAACATTCGCGCCCGCATCCGCGGCCTTCTCCAGCACCATGCCGATCTGCCCGAGCCGCAGCAGCGGCTGGCCGGGGACCTGCTGGAGCGTGCCCGCCGGCTGGACGATCAGGCCGCCGTCCTGGGGGGCCTGCTGGCAACGGAGCATCCGGGCCCCGAGGTCCATCCCAGGGTGACCGTCAAGACGATGATTCACGCCGGCACGATGGTGGCGATCAGCGGGTTGGCGTGCCAGTTCACCCGGTCGGTGAAGGGGCCTTTGGTCATCGAATCCGTCCCGGTGGAGGGCAGCATCGAGCTGGTGATGGTCGAGGTGGGCTCGCGGCGGCGCCTGCTGCTGCCGGCGATGCCGTTCGTTGCCGAACCGTGCGATACCGACGGGCTGCCGCTGGAGCAGCGCCTGCGCGAGCTGATGCAGGAGCTGTCCACCATCGAGTCCACCGCCTCGTGAACGGGGTCCGGGCCGCCGCCCTAGGCAGTGCCACGACCCGCTCTTATAATCAGGCCGAGCCCCGACGCGAACGTCGTGGGCCGACCCGTGCATCATCCCCGTCGACTCACCGCCATGCGCATCATCCGCTCGATGGACACCGACGCCTCCGCCCAGTTGCGGGCCCTGCGCGAACCGCTACTGCTCGACCGGCTCATCCTCGACGACGCCCCCGAAGCCGCCGCGGTGCGGGAAATCATCGATCAGGTCCGCCGCCGCGGCGACGACGCCGTGGCCGACATCACCGAGCGGGTGGACGGCGTCCGCATCGCCCCCGATGACGTGCAGGTGACCCAGGACCGGATCATGCAGGCCCGCGAGCAACTGCCGCCGGTGCTGATGCAGGCCGTCCGCCAGGCCATCGCCTCCGTTGAGCGGTTTCAGCATTCCCTGGTCGCCGAACCGCCGGCGCCGCTCTCCGAGCCGGGCTGCACCCTCTCAGTGCGCCGCGAGCCGCTGGATCGGGTCGCCGTCTGCGTGCCCGGGGCGGCCGCGCCGCTGCCCTCGTCGGCCATCCACTGCGCGGTGCCGGCCCGGGCGGCGGGGGTCAGGGAGATCGTGCTGGTGGCGCCGCCGCGGCACGAGGGCGACATCCACCCGGTGATCCTGGCGGTGGCCGGCGAACTGGGCATCCGTGAGGTGTACCGCATGGGCGGTGCCCAGGCGATGGCGGCGCTGGCCATGGGGACGCAGCGGGTCAGGCGGGTGGACAAGATCGTCGGTCCCGGCGGGCCCTACGTACAGCTCGCCAAGCGGCACCTCTACGGGGTGGTGGACATCGACATGTTCGCCGCGACCACCGAGGTGGTGATCATCGCCGACGCGACCGCCCGCCCGGCGTTCGTGGCCGCGGACATGCTCGCCCAGGCCGAGCACGACCCGGGCTGTTCCATCGTGCTGACCGATCAGCCGGCTTTGGTGGACAAGGTAGTCGCCGAGGTGGACGCCCAGCTCGCGGATCTTCCGCGCCCCGACGGGGCCCGCCGCTCGCTGGAGCGGTTCGGCGCCATCGTGCTGTGTCGCGACATGGAGGAGGTCATCCGTTTCACCAACGAGCTGGCGCCCGAGCATCTGCAGATCGAGACCGAGGATGCCGGTTCCATTGCCGCGCGGATCCGCTACGCCGGGGCCATCTTCCTGGGGCATCACACCCCCGAGGCCGCCGGCGATTACGTGGCCGGCCCCTCGCACGTGCTGCCCACCGGCGGAACGGCGCGGTTCTGGAGCGGGCTGTCGGCGCTGGATTTTCAGCGCCGGACGAGCATGATCGAGTACACCCCCGGTGGGCTGGTGCGGGTGGCCGCGGCGATCGAGACGTTGGCCCGCGCCTGGAGGCCCACGCCCGATCGGTCAGTGTGCGGACGGGTCGCAAGCCGAACAGCCGCTGAAACGGGTGATGTCGGCGGCCGGGTGCGTGCCCGGGTCGGTTACCCAGCAACCTGTGAGTTTTCATGGCCTACCTCAGACAGCATATCGAAGCGATGGACGGCTACGTCCCCGGCGAACAGCCCACCGACCTGTCGGTCATCAAGCTGAACACCAACGAGAATCCCTATGCTCCGTCGCCGAAGGTGATGGAGGCGATCGCCGCGATCACCCCGGAGCAGCTGCGCCGCTACCCCGACCCGGTGGCCAACCGCGTCCGCGACGCCGCCGCCAGGGTCTACGGCGTGGCCCGCGAGCAGGTCATCTGCGGCAACGGCATGGACGAGATCCTGAACATGACCGTGCGGGCGTACAGCGGCCCGGAAGCGGCCCTGGTCTACCCTGTTCCCACCTACACCCTCTACGCGGTCCTGGCCGGGGTGCAGGCGTCGCAGGTTCGCGAGGTGCCCTTCGCGCCGGATTACGCGCTGCCGGTCGATGCCCTGGTCGCCGCCCGGGGCAGCGTGACCTACGTCGCCAATCCCAACTCGCCGACCGGGACCTTCGTGGAGATCGATGAGCTGGGCGCTCTCGCCGACCGGCTCGAAGGCGTGCTCTGTGTCGATGAGGCCTACGTTGACTTCGCCCGCGACAACGCCGTCCGCCTGGCCACCAGCCGCCGCAACGTGCTGGTCATGCGCACGCTGTCGAAGGGCTACTCGCTGGCCGGGCTTCGCTTCGGCTTCGCCATCGGCCATCGCGACCTGATCGCCGGACTCATGAAGGTCAAGGACAGCTACAACGTCGACGCCCTCGCCATCGCCGCCGCGGCGGCCGCGCTGGACGACCAGGAGTACACCCGCCGGACCCGGCAGCAGGTCATCGCCGAGCGTCTTCGGCTCATCGCCGGACTGGAGGCGATGGGGGTGAGTTGCCTGCCCAGCGAATCGAATTTCCTGTTCGCCAGGCCCTCGAAGCGCGGTGCCGCTGAGCTGTACGAATCCCTCAAGGCCCGCAAGATCCTGATCCGATACTTCCGCAGCCCGGGCCTGGACGATCGGCTGCGCATCACCGTGGGCACGCCGGAACAGAACGGCGCGCTGCTCGGGGCATTGAAGGAGCTGCTGGCGTGAGCAAACGGGCCTCCCCCAGAAAACCTGCCCAGGGTCGCCGCGCACCCGCCGATACGGCTGCCCGCAAGGTGATCGTCCGCCGCGAGACCAAGGAAACCCGCATCGCCCTGTCGCTGGACCTCGATGGTCGCGGTGACGTGGACGTCAACACCGGCGTGGGTTTCTTCGATCACATGCTTCATCACGTCGGGCGGCACGGGCTTTTCGACCTCACCGTCAAGGCCGAGGGCGACCTGCACGTCGACGACCATCACACCGTCGAGGACGTGGGCATCTGCCTGGGCGAAGCGCTGGCCAAAGCCATTGGTGACAAGCGCGGTATCCGCCGTTACGGCTTCTTCATCGCCCCCATGGAGGAGGCCCTGGCCGAGGTGGTGGTGGATCTGTCGGGTCGTGCCGCGGTGGTCTACCGCGTGAAGTATCGCGGCTCGAAGATCGGCGCCTTCGACGTGCAGCTCGTCGAGGAGTTCCTCCGCGCGGTTGCCCTCAACGCGAAGATGAATATCCATGTCATCGTGCCCCACGGCACCAACAACCACCACATCGCCGAGGCGATCTTCAAGGCCCTGGGCAAGGCGTTGCGCATGGCCGTCGAGATCGACCCGCGCGAGACCTCCATCCCCTCGACCAAGGGCGTGCTCTGACCTTCGGGGTCAACCTGATTGCGTGAAGATCTCCGCGATGCGCTCGCGGCGGTGGTTGAAGATGGCTTCCACCTCCCCGCGTACCCGCCACTGGTGCATGCAGGCACCGATCGGTCCGAGCGGGAGTTGATAGCGCACCACGTCGGTCATCAGTGTCCCGCCGTCGACGGGCTCGAAGCGGTGGGTGTGATGCCAGATGCGGTAGGGGCCGCGAAGCTGCACGTCCACGAACATGCGCGGCGGAGACCAGACCAGGATGTTCGTCGTCCAGGTCAGCGGAATGCCGTGCCAGCGGATCAGGTAGCGCAGCAGGGTACCCGCGCGGATCCTCTCCGGCCGCGGCTCGCGGATGCGGATACTCAGCCAGGCCGGCGTGATCTTTTCCAGGTTGCCGGCGTCAGAGAAGAACGCGAACACCTCCGCGAGGGGTCGGGGGACAAGCTGTTTCTGTTCTAACGTGTAAGGGGACATGCGGCCTCCCGTTGCGGCAAGTATAGACTTGTGCCCTGGGAATCGACCACCTCGCCTTGACGGGCGGCACCGGCGGTAGTCATCATCGTCGCCCATGCCGACCGCTTCGACTGAATCGACATCCCTCTACGGCGAGCGGGGCGGGTCCGCCACCGCCGATCGCGGCGCGTCGCCGCGCCGATGGCGGCTGCTGGTGGCGGGGCTGATCCTGCTGCTTCCGGTGGTGGTGCTGGCCGGGGCGTGGCGGCTGGGCGGGGCGTCAGCGCTCGAGGACGACCTGCTCTACTACCTGCCCATCCGAACTTACATTGGCGAGCGGCTGCGGGCCGGTGAATGGCCGCTGTGGAACCCGTGGTCGGCGCTGGGCACGTCGATCGCCGCCGACCCGCAGGCCGGGCTGTGGTATCCCACCACGTGGCTGTTCGCGATCCTGTCACCGCGGGTGGCGTATCCGCTGACGCTGTGCCTGCATTTCGCGCTGGCCGGTGCGGGGATGTACCGTTTCCTGCGGGCCTGCCGACATCGTCGCGAGGCGGCGCTGCTGGCCGCGCTGGCCTTCGAACTGGGCGGCTTCATGGTGGCCCAGCGGGCCCACCTGACCATTCATCATGCCGCGGCGTGGCTGCCGTGGATGCTCTGCGCCTGGCACCGGTTCGCCGAGTCCGGGAGGTTTCGTTACTTCGCGCTGGCGTCGCTGGCGCTGGGGTTGCAGCTTCTGGTCCAGCATCTGCAGGTCACCATCATCAGCGGGGTGCTGGTCAGCGCGTACGTCGTGCATCTGCTGTGCATGCGGAACGTCGGTGCCGCGCGGGCGGGGCCGCGACGACCCTGGGCGCTGCTGTGGGTGTATCCGTTGAGTCTCGCGGTCGCCCTGCTGATCTCCGCGGTCCAGTGGCTGCCGACGTTTCATCAGTTCGCGGGGAGCGGCCGGAGCGCCGCCTCCTATCACCTGTTCATCGAGAACGCTTGGATGCCGTCATCGGCGATCCTGAGCGTGTTTCCGATGATCTTCGGTTCGCGCACGCCGAACCTGTGGAGCGAGCCGTGGTGGGGGCTGTCGCACTTCTGCGAGCAATCGGCCTATGCTTCCATCCTCATCCTGATCCTGGCACTGGCTTCGCCGGCGCTGCCCGCCGGCCCGCTGCGCAGGCAGGCGCGATTCTGGTGGTTCGCGATCTTGATCGCGCTGCTGCTGGCGCTGGGGCCCCTGACGCCGCTGTCGTCGCTCCTGTTTCACGTGCCCGTGTACCGCAACCTGCGCGTGCCGGCCCGCTGGCTGCTGGTGGTGTCGGTGGCCCTGCCGGTTCTGGCGTCATGTACGTTGACCGCCATGCTGCGGTACCGACGGGCAGGGTCTTCATCCCTGTCGGCTGACATCTCCGGCCCCGGTGCTCGTCTCGCCGCGCGACTGCGAGTCGTTTCCCTGCGCTGGCTGCCTATCGCCGCGTGCGCCGTGCTGGCGGGACTGGTCATCGCCAGGTTGCTGCATGGCACGTTGAGCGGCTGGATGGGCGGATGGTACGAGGGACCGCGGCTGCTGGCCGGGCTTCGCTCCGCCATCCGGTGGGACAACCCCGCCCTGTGGTGGCCTCTGCTGATCCTTGCGGGCACCGCCGGGCTCCTGCTGCGCTGGATGCGGCGGGGAGGGCCCGCGGGCTTCGCCGCGCTGCTGGCGATGGTGATCGTGGACCTTGCCGCGGTGGCCGGCTTCGTCGACGTCGACTTCAGCACCTA
This sequence comes from uncultured Planctomycetales bacterium, assembly GCA_964455315.1. Classification (GTDB taxonomy): domain Bacteria; phylum Planctomycetota; class Phycisphaerae; order UBA1845; family PWPN01; genus CAYVVX01. The sequence continues at coordinate 24,092 of CAYVVX010000001.1, forward strand.
CACCTGGCGGAACATCGTGGATCCGCCGCCGCTGGCCCGCGAACTTCACGCGCTCGACAGCACCCGCAGTTATCGTCTGCTGGTGCCGCGCCGCCAGGCCGACTATGCCCGCCCGGTGGAGATCCTCTCGCCGCAAACCAATCTCCTTCACGGCGTCGCCACCGCCAACGGTTACGGTCCGCTCTCGCCGGTATCGCAGCGGCTGCTCCTGCGGTTCATGCCCTGGGGCGCGAGCGAGAACGTCATTGCCCTGCTGCGGAACCGTCCCCTCCTCCGCGCCCTGGGGGTGCGGTTTCTGGCCGCGCGCAGCCTCGACGAGCGGATCTGCCTCGCTGCCGCCAACTGGCCGGAACTGCATCGGTTACCGGAGGTCATCTTCGCCGGTGACGCCGCTGTCGATCTCGTCAGTGGTGATGATCTGCTGTATCCGGTGACGCTCGACGGGCCAGGGCTTTACGAAATGACCCTCGATGCATTGCCCGCCGCCGGGGCGGCGAGCCGGTGGTTCATAGGCCTGGAGGACCCCGCGGGAAAGCCTCTGGCCGACACGCAGTCGGTGGAGCCGGTGGACCTCTCTGCCGGGCCGCGCGCGTTGCGGCTGCTGTTCCTGTACGGTGTCCGGGACGTCGTGGATCCGACGATCGAAGCGAATCCCCCGGAGGGCGTCGAAGTGCCGGCCCG
>CAYVVX010000001.1:24782-35772 GCA_964455315.1 uncultured Planctomycetales bacterium
GCGAGCGGGGTCACGCGGCGGCGATCGGCCGGGTGACGTTTCGCAGGTTGACCGCCATGCCGGCGGACCCGCTTCGGTCATCGGCTTCGCCCGACGGCGGTTCCACGGACCTGGAGGCCGGCATGCTCGACATCGACGGGCTCACCGTCATGGAGGTCACCGGGGCGGTTCCGGCTGTGTACTGGGCGGCAGAAGTCACCGCGGTCGACGGGCCGCTCGAGGCCGTCCAAGCGTGTTGGTCGGGTGCTTCTGCGTTGACGACGGCTCCGGAAGCGGTCGGCCATTTTTCGCCCCGGCCGGCAGACGCGGCGGTGGCCGCATCGCCGCTGGTTGTGGTGGAGGGGGCGACCGCCGGGGAAGCGTCCGGCGGCGGTCCGGCACGGGATTTCGTGGCGCAACGTGTTGATTCAGAGGAGCTTAGAGTTTCCGTGGACGCGCCGCGGGGGGGCTGGGTGGTCTTCAATGAAACTTTTGACCCAGGCTGGTCGACCAGGTTGGATGGGGCCGAAGTGCCGGTCCGGCGGACCAACGCGGTTTTTCAGGCCGTCCGGGTGCCACCGGGTCGCCACGAGGCGGTATTCAGATACAGGCCGCCGGGGCTGAGCGTCGGGCTGGCGCTGTCCGCGGCGGGGGTCGCGGCGCTGGTCCTGGGGGCGGTGGGGGCCCGGGCGAGGGGTCGTGCCGGCGGGAGGCGATCGAGTCTTTGACAGGTTTTGGCCCCGCCGAGCGTCTATGATGGGGATGCAAGGTTTCGGGTGACAGGGCCGGACGGGCGGCATGCCGGAAGAGCCCGGCGCGGGTCGCCTGTTTCCCGGACAGGACGGGCAGAATGTCAGTGCCTACAGGAGGTAATCAGATATGACTACGTCTACGATCAAGCGCGTGTTGCTGGTGGTCCTCGGTGTGGCCGCGGTGGGCGGTATTTTTCATCAGGATATCATCGGCCGGGTCAGCTACGCGGTGGAGAAAGGCCGACTCGAAGCCGGTCACGAGGAGCTGGCTCGCGTCGAGGGCATTTCGGAGGTGTTCCGCCTGGTGGCCAGGCAGGTCAAGCCGGCGGTGGTGCAGATCCGCACCACGGCCGAGGTCTCCGGGGGCAGCCGCGGTTCGCGACAGCCTTCGCTGCGGCGGGAAGACATCCCCGAGCCGTTCCGGGAGTTTTTTGAGCAGTTCGGTGATGGGGTCCAGGCGCCCCGTAACCCGGTGCGCGAGGGGTCGGGGAGCGGCGTGATCATCGACGCTTCGAAGGGACTGATCCTGACCAACAATCATGTGGTTGGCGATGGCGACAAAGACGACACCCGCATGGATGTTTACCTTGACGACGGGCGTCACTTCAAGGCCGAACTTGTCGGGCGCGATCCCAAGACCGATCTGGCCCTGGTCAGCATCGAGGCCGACCGGCTCCACGAACTGCCCCTGGGCGACAGCGACGCAGCCGAGGTCGGCGACTGGGTGCTGGCCATCGGCGCGCCCTTCGGCCTTTCCCAGACCGTCACCCAGGGCATCATCTCCGCCAAGGGCCGCAGCCATGTCGGCATCGTCGGCATCGAGGACTTCATCCAGACCGACGCGGCCATCAACCCCGGCAACAGCGGCGGGCCGCTGGTCAACATGCGCGGTGAGCTGATCGGCATCAACACGGCCATCGCCACCAGCGGCCTGACCGCCGGCTACATGGGCGTCGGCTTCGCCATCCCCACCAAGATGATCAAGCAGATCCTGCCGGCGTTGAAGGAAGGACGGGAGATCGTTCGCGGCTACCTGGGTGTTCGCATCAGCAGCCTGCAGGATGAGCCGGGCCTGGCGAAGACATTTGGTCTGGATGCCGACCGCGGCGTCCTGATCGAGGAGGTCCAGCCGCGCACCCCGGCCGCCAAGGCGGGTCTTCACGACGAAGACATCGTGCTCGGATTCAACGACAAGGAGGTCGATTCGGCCAATGAGCTCTCGGAGATGGTCGCCAGCACGCTGCCGGATACCGAGGTGAACCTGAAAGTGTGGCGCGACGGCAAGGAAATCACCATCCCCGTGGTCATCGAAAAGCAGCCGCAGGATTTTTATTCCCAGGCCAGGCTGCGCGGCCCCGGTCGCGGCGGCCCGGCAGAGGAAGAGAACCCGTCGCTCACGCTGGATGCACTGGGCATGACCGTCGAGCCGTTGACCGCCGAGAGCGCCAAGCGCTACGGCTGGGAGGGCGCGGACGGCAAGGAGCAGCGGCTGGTGGTGACCGAGGTGGAGCCGCTCGGTGAGGCCCGGGCCCTGGGCATCCAGGCCGGCGACAAGATCCTCAGCGTTCAGGGCGAAGAGATCAAGACCGTGCAGGAGCTGCGCTCCGCGTTGAGCAAGGACGCCCTCACCGGGGGCGTGCGACTGCGGATTGAGACCAGGTCGGGTCCGCGGACCATCTTCCTGCAGATCGGGTCGTGATCCCGGCGCGATCCGTGCGGTCGGATCCCCCGAGCCGGCGGGAATGAACAAGCGTTTTTCCAGGCGGCGGGCGTCGAGGCCACTGACGGCTTCGGCGCCCGTCAGTGCTTGCGCGGCGGACGACATGTGCGGGTAAAAAATGAGCAGGGGCCATTCGCCGATTGCGGATGACCACCTGCTCCCAGCGCGTTGAAATATCGAGCCGATGCGGGTCTGCCCGCCGATCAGCCCTTCTTGCCGCCCTTCAGGAAGTTGTCCAGCCGATCGAACATCTTGCTGCGCTGATCGGGATTGGAGTCAAGGAAGGCGAGCATGGCCGCGGCCACGACCTTCTCCTTGACGTAACCCGACTTCGCGCACTCCTTGTCGAAGGAGGTGACCAGCTTCCCGGGGAGGTAATACGACCGTTTGGGCTTTTCCATCATAAACTCTCCTCTTGAGCATGCCCGCCGGAGAGACAGGTCCGGCGCGGCGACAGATTGATGTGACGGCGCCAATCGCCGTCACCGTTTGAATCCGATACCAGCGCTGTGCTTCGCGGCGCTCGACCCAGGAACCAGACACTGGGGTGAAGAAGTAGCCGCCGTTTCGGAGCTGTCCGCGGAAGGGCGGAAACGCCCGCGTGTTGATCGACCGCCGATCAGCGGGTCGGGGTTTGCCGAAACGGAACCAGCGGGACCGGCGCCGGCAGCGCAATCCGGCGCACAGCCCTTGGAGTATTATGGAGGAAATGTGATGCTCTGTCCATAGCGCCGCCGCGTTGACTTGCCGGCCGGCGGTTTTATAATCCGCCCGCACGAACCGCGCGTCGTCGCTCCTCCCCGGTGCCCGCTGTGAGGCGGGTCCGGCCGGCGCCCAACCAGTGAAAGGTGAGCCGCTTGCCACGCCGCATCCGCTTCCTGGTCCTCATCCTCGCCGGCGCCGCCGCCTGGAGCCCGTCCTCAGTCGCCCAGCCAAATACTCTGGTGCCCCTGGATGACGCCATGGCCACCGAGCCGCTCCTGCCCGCGGGCCTGAGCCGGGCTCAGCCGGAACTCTTCGGCAAGTATGTGCACGTCTGGAAGCTGGAATCGGGCGAATCAGTGATTCAGTACTACGGCGATTTTGAGCTCCATCTGGGGGCCCGCCGCCTGCTCAGCCGGGATGCCGTGGTCTGGATGCAGCCGGCGGAGTGGCAGGGCACGTCCTACTACCACTACGAAGCCTTCCTGTCGCATGATGCAGTGGTAAAAGAATCAGCCGGCAGTGTAACTACCGGCCCGATGCTGTTTGTGACCTTCAATAGCCTGCAATTTCCTTCGCTCGCCGAGGATGTCTACACCGAGGAGTCCGCGGAGCACACCCCTCTGTACCAGGAGGCGGCGAAAATCCGTCAGGGAGTTCTCGCCGGCGGCGCAGCCGTCGAGCCGAAGGACTGGCAGGTTGTCGACGTGGCCGACGGAATCAAGGTGCCCCAACCCAAGGCGCCGGCCCTCATTCGGCACACCGCCGATGACGAGATGATCGACCAGCGCAGAGGGGTGATCACCGCCATTGGTCAGGTTTATGTTTCTCAAGGACTCAACGAGAGCCAGACTTACTTGGAGATCAGGGCGGATCAGGCCGTGCTGTTCCTCGTCAAGCCCAAGGAGGACAACGCGGCCACCCAGCCGGCCGCATCCGCGCCCGCTGCCCCGGAAGCTGGTCAGGAGGAACCCTTCCCGACCGAGACCCCTCCGGAGGCCGGACCGGGCGGCGATCAACTGGGCATGGGGGAATCGCTGGACTCGGCCATTGCCGGGGCCTATCTGAGCGGGGACGTGGTGCTTACCCGCGGCGATCGCATGATCCGGGCGACGGAGCTCTACTACGACTTTGAGAACGACCGGGCCCTGATCCTCGATGCGGTCATGCGGGCACCGGTGCCCGACCGCGGCGTATCCATTTACGTTCGCGCCGACCAGATCCGGCAGCTTTCCTCCACCGAGTACATGGCCCGCAACGCCCGGGTCAGCACCAGCGAATTCCATACCCCGCACGTCCACATCGGCGCCGAACGCATCTACCTGACCGACGATACCGCCCGCGACGCTTCCGGCGACATCATCGGCCTGCAGGCGGGCCGCTACCAGCTCTACGATACGACGCTGAATGTTGAGGGTGTTCCGATCGCCTACTGGCCCTACGCGGCCGGCGACTTCCGCCAGAGCGAAAGCGCGTTTCATAGTGTCCGCACGGGCTACAGCCGCACCTTCGGGGCCGCGTTCCAGACCAAGTGGTACCTGTTCAACCTGCTGGGGCTGGAGACGCCACAGGGAGTGAATGCCCTGCTCAGGCTGGATTATCTGAGCAAGCGCGGGCCCGGGGTGGGCATCGACAGTGAATACGAACTCGAAAACTCCTACGGACTTCTCCGCAGCTACTACATCTACGACACCGGCGATGACCGCCTCGGCTCCTACCGCGACGGCCCGCCGGACACCGAGAATCGCGGCCGACTGACCTTCCGCCATCGGGAATTCCTGCCCCAGGGGTGGGAACTGACCCTGGAAGGCTCCTACCTGAGCGATCCAACCTTCCTGCAGCAGTACTTCCCCAACGAGTTCTACAACGACAAGCAGCAGGAAACCCTCGCCTACCTGAAGAAGCAGAAGGACAACTGGGCATTCACGGCGCTGGCCCAGTGGCGGGTGATCGACTTCCTTACCCAGACCGAACATCTGCCCGACGTGGGTTTCAACTGGATCGGCGAACCGCTCGGTGAGCTGGCCAGCTATTTCCAGGACTCCCGCGTGGGCCTGGTGCGCTACCGCCCCAATGAGCAGCGCCTGTTCGACACCAGAAATCTGCCGGGCATCCCCGGGCGCAGCGATGTGACCCTTCGCGCCGACAGCCGGCATGAGCTTGACCTGCCCATCAAGCTGGGCTTCGCCAACGTGGTTCCCTACGCCATGGCCCGCGGCGGGTACTGGGACGGCAGTCCCGATCCCGATGCCGGATCCATCGGGCGGATGTTCGGCAGCCTGGGGGTTCGCACCGGAACCCAGTTCTGGCGCATGTTCGAGCAGCTCTCCTCGGCCCTGCTGGACATCAACGGTGTGCGCCACATCATCGAGCCGCAGGCCAACGCTTTCCTCAGCGGGTCGAACTATGCCAGCTCCGACCTCTACCCGTTCGATGATGGCGTGGAGAGCATCGACGATTTCTACGGGGCGACGATGGCGCTGCGGCAGCGCTGGCAGACCCGGCGCGGCACCCCGGGGCAGTGGCAGACGGTCGATCTGCTCCGCTTCGACGTGGAGCTGAACCTGTTCGGCAACGCTCCCGATTACGAGCTGCCCATCGGCCGGTTCTACGACAACCGCCCGGAGAACAGCATCGCCCGCAACCACGTCCGCACCGACTTCGAGTACCGCATCAGCGATACCAGCGCGCTGCTCTCGGAGAGCAACTTCGACCTCAACGACGGCGATCTCGACCTCTTCGGCGTCACCTATGCCATCGAACACACGCCGCGCTACGGCATGTACTTCGGCTATCGCCGGATTCACGATACCGGCTCCGACATCCTCCTGGCCGGCGGCAACTACCAGGTGAGTTCCCGGTACTCCGTCGGCACGGTGGCCATCTACGACCTGCAGCGCAGCACCATTGAACAGTTCGACATCGTTTTCGTGCGCAAGTTCCCGCGGTTCTACGCCGGGCTCTCCTTCGGACTGGACAACATCGAGGATGACGTCAGCATCGGGCTCACCGTCTGGCCGGAGGGTTCCCCCCAGACGGTTCTCGGTTCGCGCAGCGCCCTGCGTTACACCGGCCTGCAGCGGGCCACCAGTCTTGGCAAGGAGGAATAATCGCCATGCCGCGCATCAGTGCCTTCGCCGACGAGATCAGCCCCGATCCCGCGGCCCAGCTTGAGACGCTCGCCGCCAACGGCGTCCGCTTCATCGAGCTGCGCGGCGCCTGGGGTGTCAACGTCATGAAGTTCAGCACCGCCCAGCGCGACGAGTTGAAGAAGCGGTTCGCCGACGGCGGCTTCGGTGTGGCCGCCATCGCATCCCCCATCGGCAAGATCAAGCTCAGCGACGATCTCGACAGACACTTCGACGATTTCAGGCACGCCGTCGATCTGGCCGCGGAATTCGGTTCGAAGTTCATTCGCATCTTCAGCTTCTACGCCCCGGATGGTGAGGACATCGCCGACCATCGTGGCAGGGTGGTGGAACTCCTGGCCCGGATGGTGGAGTATGTCGCCGACCGCGACGTGACCCTGGCGCTGGAGAACGAGTCCAACCTGTTCGGCTCGCTGCCCGAGCGCTGCGCTTATCTTCACGCGGCCCTGCCTTCGCCAAAGCTGGTCGCGGCCTTTGACCCGGCCAACTTCGTGAACATGAACGTTCGCGACGTGTACACCACCTGCTGGCAGCCGCTGCGCCGCAACGTCGGCTACTTTCACATCAAGGACTTCCGCTACGGGCAGAGCGACCGGGCGGTCCCGGCGGGGCAGGGCGACGGCTGCATCCCGCAGATCCTCGCCGACGCCGCTGCCGACGGCTACGACGGCTTCCTGGCGCTGGAGCCGCACCTGGTGAAGGCCGAACACTCCACCGGCCAGACCGGCCCGGAGCTTTTCAAGGTCGCCACCGACGCGCTCAAGGCGATCTGTGCGAAGGTGGGCTGGCAAGCGTGAATTCGGCCGGGCAGTGACCGACCCATCCCTTGTGACAAGGTCCGATCACAGGAGTAACCCGCGGGGTGGGTCGTGCTGGCGTCTCGGCCTCAGATGGCCTGCCCACCATGCCTTCGTATCGTGCTACGGGACGGGTTCTGTTGACCTCCTGCAACAGCAACGTAAACTATTATGAAATATGGAATTGCAGGCGAGCGGCATTCCTGCCGCCTTCGCGCTGTTGACCCGCGGCAACAGACGCTCTTCCGTCGCAAGGCATCAAAGCCGCCGTTTGCCCGCGAAGCACGTCATAACCTCATGTCCAGTCAAAGGTTGAATCAGGAGCGTCCCGGCGGCGATTTTGGCCCGATAGGCTGGTGCGCCGATTGCGGGGTGTGAGGGTCATGGTGAGGTGGAGGGGCCTTCGGGCCGGCGGAAATCATGCCTGAGGAGCGACGACAGTACCGACGACTGGCCATCCGGCTTCCGCTGGAGTGCTCGCCGCCCGACCAGGGGCGCGATGGAGCCATCCGCACGGTGACCAGTGATGTCAGTACCGGCGGCGTGGCCTTCGAGATCGATCAGCTCGAAGGGGTCACCGTGCCCCCGGTCAGCTCCCTCCTGAACATCGAACTCACCGTCCCGCCCGGCGATGGTCACTTCCCCTACGAAGGTCGCGTGACCGGCGTTGCCGAAGTGGTCCGCTGCGACCGTCGCCCGCGAACCACCGCCTCCCGTGCCGACGCCCCCGCCCGCTTCGGCGTCGCGGCCCGTTTCCGCGAGCCGCTGCGCCTGGCGTTCTGATCCTGGTGATGTACTTTCCGGAGAGGCTGCCGCGCAGGCGCTCACGCCGCGAGGTGTCCGGCCCGGCGGCGGGATCGTGAGGCAAAGAACTGCCCGCGGATCACACAGAAGGAAAAGATGGGAATTCCTGGCGATTCCATCTGTGCCTGTCTGCGCGATCCGCGGGCAGAACACGTTGACGAATCTGCAGGTGTGGCCTCCCCGCGCAGATCATCCATGCGGACGATCCGATCCGGATGACTGGTCCCGGGAGGCTGGGGTTGTGCCGGTTTCGTTGTGCTTACACGCGGCGTCGCAGGGCGACCAGGCCGAGGGCCAGCAGGGCCAGCGAACCCGGTTCAGGCGTCACCACGTAGTTGTCATACAAGGCGGCCCCGCCGGCCGAGGAAAGCCCCGAACCGATACGGGCTTCGTACCACTCGACACCATCGTGCGAAACGCCGGCCGTATCGAGCACACCATCCACGTAGAAATCGATGGTCGACAGGCCGATGACCGCCTTGAAGTTATGCCAGCCGACCGAACGGTCGGTGGTCAGGTTGAACCAGTTCGGACCACCGAACGCGACCCGGGCCTGGTACTTGGTTGCGTCGTGCACCGGTCCCGCGGCGTTGTACATCCCCATGGCCAGCAACTCGTTCAGCCCGCCGCCGCTGGCCTGCGAGAGCAACTGCCCGTAGTTGCGGGGATTGGCGGAACTGCCCACGGTGTCATAGAAGTCGAATGACCAGACCAGCGCTCCCGTGTAGGGCCCGAACGCCTGCGAACGGCGCGAGGTGGCCGTGGTATCGTTCACCACCTGGTTGGCGGGGTCGAGCGGATCGACATCCAGGAACGTATCCGTATCCGTCCCGGACGTGACCGGCCATGCCGCGTTCAGCGCCGCGGTGTCCGCGTACGACTCGAAATCATCGTCGATGAACCCTGCGGCAGCGACCGATGTGGATGCTGCCACTGCCAGAATAGCGATCAATGTTCGCATTTCTCCTCCTCCTCAGGTAAACGGGATAACGTGACATGTGTCGCGAACTTGTGTTCAGTTTAACCGATTGCCCCGGCCCGTTCTACCTTTTTGCTGGCATTTTTGAGGATTTTCGCCACATTCAAACCGGTTTTTCGTATCAGGATGGATCTCTGCCCCGGCATTCCAAGATTTCCAAAGAGTCTATTCGAGTTAATTAGTTTCAAAAATGGCATAACCATGACTTTTGTCAGTGCTTGGCCATTCCTGGCAGGGCCAGCGATCGGCTGTTTCGGCTGGCGCCGGCGGGGCGTGACGTGATTTGGATCCGGCGGAATCTCGTGGCCTGCCTTGCCTGGGGGCTCACCTCCGCCGGTATTGGCCCCGCAAACCTCCCGTATCGGACCCCGCCGAACCCGACTCATCCCAGCGCCGTCGGTATCATCCGCTGCACGCGCAGTTCGCGCTCGAACGCCGACGCGTCGGGCAATTCGCCGTCACCGCGCCAGGTGACCACGCGGATTTGCCCCGGCATCAGGTCAAACCAGTTGTCGGAGAACCGCCCCTCCCAGGCATCCGCGCTCAGCGCGACTCCGCGGGCCACGCCGCGGCTGGTCAGCGTGATGCGCATCGCGTCGCCCGCGATGTTGACTTCCGTCGCGATCTCCGGATCCGGCCAGTCGATGTGACGCCCCGGGGCGAAGTAGTAGACGTTCTCGGACAGCTCGCCGTCCGCCGCGGCCATGCTGACGTGAACGACGCCGGCGGCGGGTGTCGGCAGCTTGAAATCGGCATACTTCAGCACGCCCACCTTCCGAGAACCGTTGGCGGGCAGTCGCGACTTCAGGATCCTCGACGACAGCACCTCACCGTTCATGGCGTAAGAACTGACCCGCAACTCGACCGGCGTCTTCGCGTCGTGATCGTGGCAGATCCACAGCTCCAGGTCGGTGGGCCCGTAAGCGCCCTTCGTCACCGGGTGGAAGCTGACCAGGGCCGGGGCGAAGAACCGCCGGGTGGCGTACCACAACCCCTTCAGGCGCCCGAACGAATCCACCGCCGCCCAGCTCGCCACCGGCCAGCAGTCGTTGAGCTGCCAGTAGAGGGCTCCCGCGGAGTCCGGCCAGCGCCGCCGCCAGTGCTCGACGCCGATCTTGAGAGCCTCGTACTGCTGAACCTGCGAGAGGTAGATGTAGGATTCGAGATCCCTGGGCAGCCCCAGCGACGCGGTCAGGAACCGGCAGATGCGGGCGTGCCCGTCCTCGGCCTTGTTGTGATGGTCGATGACCGGCGAGAACAGCTTGCGATCCTCCTCGGCGGTGTACCAGCGCACGGTCTTGTCGCAGGGCATGGCCTGGAAGCCGAACTCGCTGACAAACCGCCCAAGGTTGTCGCGGTACTTGTCCGGGTTGGCCCACCAGGCCCACACCGTCCAGACGTGCTGGTCGCCGAAGTCGGGGTGGTTGGCCTTGGGACCGCCCCAGGGGCTTCCCGGCCAGTAGGTCCGCGACGGATCCAGCGTCTCGCACACCGCCGGGAGCAGACGGTTGTATATGACCTCGCCGTAGCGGCGGGGGCGCGGCGGCCACCATTCATCGAAGCCCCAGTGGTTCTCGTTGTTGCCGCACCACAGGACCAGTGACGGATGGTTGCGCAGCGCCCGCACGGCGTGCTGGGCTTCGCGGCGGATGCTCAGCAGCAGCGGCTTGTCCTCGGGGTACTCGGCACAGGCGAACATGAAGTCCTGCCAGACCATCAGGCCCAACTCATCGCAGACGCGATAGAACGCATCGTCCTCGTAGATCCCGCCGCCCCAGACGCGGATCATGTTCATGTTCGCGTCCACGGCGTCCTGCAGCCGCATCCGGTAGCGGGCCTCGTCCACGCGGGGCAGGAACACATCGTCCGGGATCCAGTTGGCGCCCTTGCAGAAGATCTCCCGCCCGTTGACGCGGAAGCGGAAGCACTCGCCTTGTTTGTCTTTCCGGCGGACCAGCTCGACGGTGCGCAGGCCGACGCGCTCGACGCGCTGGTCGGCGGTTTCGCCGGCCACTTCCAGCGTGGTGCGCAGTTCATACAGCGGCTGGTCGCCCGAGCCGGCCGGCCACCAGCGTTGCGGGCGGTCGACGGTGAGCCGGGTCTTGAGC
>CAYVVX010000001.1:35782-38278 GCA_964455315.1 uncultured Planctomycetales bacterium
CGCGGCGCAGCCGGAGCTGGATCTCCTTGACGACCGCCGGGCCGCGCTGCCCGTCCGCCGGGGGGGTCAGTTCCAGGCGCAGTATGCCGTCCCGGGCGGCATGGGCCTCGACCTCCACCTCCACCTGGAGTTCGCCGCGCTGGTCGGTCAGCGAACGGGTCACCGCGTAGGTGCCGCGGATCTCCGCCCGGGGCACGGCCACCAGGCGCACCGGCCGCCACATCCCGCAGGTCATGAACCTCGGGCCCCAATCCCAGCCGCCGGCGTACTGGGCCTTGCGGATGAACACGCGCGGGCCGTAGAAGACACTCTTGTATTTGACCTTGGACTTCTTCTCGCAGGCCTCGGCGATGCGCGGGGCGGAGTCGAACTTGACCTCCAGGAGGTTCTTCCCGGCTTTGAGCAGCCGCTTCACCTCGAACCGCCAGGGGTGGAACATGTTGTCGGTGGTGGCGACCTCGCGCCCGTTGAGCCGGATGGTCGCGAAGGTGTCCAGCCCGCCGAACTCCAGCCACACCACCGCGGCGTTTTCCAGGAAGGCCGCGTCCACGTCGAAGCCGCGGCGGTACTGCCAGTCGGCGTATTCGATCCAGCGCTGGTCCAGCTCGTTCATGCGATAGAAGGGCTCTTCGATGAGCTCCAGCGCCAGCAGGTCGGTGTGGATCGTCCCGGGCACGGTGGCCGCCCGCCAGTCGCGCACGCGCGCATCGCGGGAAGCGGCCTGCTTGAACTCCCAGGGACCGTTGAGAAGGATTTCGCGATTCACTTCGGGTTACTCAAGACAGCGATGACCGAACGCCAGGGCCCCCGGCGAGCTGCCCGTCAGTACGGTGGGATGGAATCCGGTTTTCTGGGTGTAAGCGGCACAGGCCGCGTCCAGCGCCTCGCGGGCGGCCGGCGTGTCGGCCAGGAACACCGCCAGCGTGCCGCCGCAGCCGCCGCCGGTCACCTTGGCGCCGAAGAAGCCCCGGGCGGAGCCCGCTTCGCGGATCAGGCCGACCAGGATGTCGGCCTCGATGCTGCTCATGCCGCAGCGCTGGCCGTAGCTCCAGTGGGAGGCATACATGAGCTCGCTGGCTTCGACCAGGGCGTCGCGCTCGCCGGTCCGCCGGACCCTGGCCAGTCGCTCCATCAGCCGGTGGGCCCGGTCGTTCTCGTAGATGTGATGCTCGGTGCGGGAGCGGATCTTGTAGATGCGGTCGGGATCGACACCGTCGATCGCATCGCCCGGCGAGAAGCGCTCGAGAAAGTCGCGCCCGCGCATCTTGACCGGCAGCTCGTTGCGGAAGCGGCGCACGAACTCGGAAGGCGACACGTTGGCGATGTATCCGCCGGTGTAATCGGCGTCCGCGTCCTCCGTGCGGGCGACGGCGTCGATGATGTGCCGGCCCATCAGCGCGGCGGTGCGATTGTCGAGGTAGCGCTCGCGGTAGATCGGCTGCCGCTGCCCGATTTCGACCGCCGCCAGGAGCAGGCCGGGCGGAAGCGAGAGCGTGCCCAGCACGTCGTCCGGCTGGGAGCGGATCTGCAGCAGGGCCCCGGCCTCGCCGTGCAGGCAGGTGAGATGATCCACCAGCCCGGGCAGCGCCAGGCCTGTCTCGGTGGCCGCCTCGCGGCACACGGCCACCAGCCGGGGCGCCGGCAGTTCCACGCCGAACAGCGCCGTCACCGCCATCGCGGTGGCGACCTCGATCGCCGCGGAAGACGCCAGCGAGGCGTTGGACGGGATGTCCGAGTGGATCATCAGGGTCATGCCGCCGGCGAAATGGGGCAGCTCGCCCGATTCCAGCAATGCCAGGCAGACACCGGCCACGCCGCGGACCCAGGGGCAGGCGTCGAATCGTCGGGCGAACTCCGGACCGGTGCGGAACTGTCCGTCGCTCTGGTAGAACGCCGCCAGCGGCCACTCGGCGACCGCGTTGGTGCCGGCCTGCTCCCAGTCGACCGACATGACCCGGATGTTCTGATCCTCGCGTCGCCCGGCGGCGACCATCGCAGCCTGCGCGATCGGTATCTGCAACGCCAGCGTGCCGCTGTAGTCGGCCATGCCGCCCATGCAGTCCAGGCGGCCTGGGCTGCGGGTGATCACGGCGGCGGGGGGCTGGTCCGCCGGCCAGCGGGCTTCGCACAGCCGGCAGAACTGCTCGGCGCTGGCCAGCAGGCCGTTATCCGTGCCCATCGTGCTCACTGTACGCATTTCCGTCGTCATGCGCCCCAGACCATGAGAGGTCGTTCTTTCAGGTTTCCGAAGGTGCGTCGCAGACCTGGCGAAGCACCGCCTCCTCGACGTAGATGGGCACCTCGGTGGCGACGCCCAGTGCGATCGCGTCCGAAGGTCGCGAATCGACCTCCAGCAGGCTGCCGTCCTTGCGGATGACCAGCTTGGCATAGAAGGTGTGGTCGCGCAGATCGTGGATCACGATTTTTTCCAGCTCCGCGGCCAGCTCGTGGATCACGTTAGCCAGCAGTTCGTGGGTCATCGGGCGCGGCGTGGGC
>CAYVVX010000002.1:0-2120 GCA_964455315.1 uncultured Planctomycetales bacterium
GGGGGATCGCCAACAACGGCGGGCCACTGGATCACACCCTGATCTACAATCCGCCCAACCTTCCGCCGGCTGATCCGCTGGTCTTCGAGCAGCCGGTGAACTGTTCGGCGGACTTCCTGTTCGGGACCTGTATCGGCGACGATCCCGGTTCGCCGAACTGGCAGGACGGCGGCAACAACGTCAACTGGCCGCTGGGCGCCGCGGTGTGCGACGGCGGCAGCAACACCTGCTCGGGCGGGCCCAACACAGGCCAGGCCTGTGCCTCGGACGCTGACTGCCTGGGCGACGATCCTATGTTCCTGTCCACGGACCCGACCCACCCGGGCTTCCTGCGGCTTGATCCCGCCTCGCCGGCCCGCAACGCGGGCAGCAGTGCGGGCGCCTACACCGGCGGCGAGTCGACCATCGGCGCGTTTGGCGTGGGGGTCCTTCCGCCCGAGGCGGTCGGGGCCTGCTGTCTGCCGGACGCGAGCTGTGCCCAGTTGAGCATCTTCTCCTGCGCCGCCCAGGACGGCGTGTGGGGCGGGATGGGCGTGCCCTGCTCGGCGGTCGATTGCACCATCGGGGCGTGCTGCGCAATCAACGGCACCTGCTCCGAGACCACCCAGCCGCTGTGCGAAGCCGGCAACGGCACGTTCCAGGGGCTGACCACCACCTGCGACGTGAGCAACTGCCCGTTCATCCAGCCCGACCCCTACGCCGATGCCGATCTCGACGGCGATGTTGACGCCGACGACTTCGCCGTCTTCCAGCTCTGCGTGACCGGCTCCGGCGGTCTGGTCACGCCTGAGTGCGCCATTTACGACCGGCCCGAGGAGGGCTTCCCCGAGGGTGACGGCGACGTCGATGCCGACGACTTCGACAAGTTCGTGAACTGCACCAGCGGTCCGGAAGTGCCTGCCGACACGTCCTGCGACGACCCGCTGCCGGAGTGACTCGTCCGCGGTTCAGGCCGCGGCCATGCCGTGCCTGAACGAGCCGGCAACAACCAACCCCTTTACGGGCCGCATCCGCCTGATGGCGATGCGGCCCGCTTTGTTTCCTGGGTGGGAGAATCGTCGGGAGGGCGACCGCCCGCGCCGGCGGATCAGGCCATGCCGCGGTGCAGGTAGACCTTGACGTTGTCCCGGCCGGATGCCGGGGGAACATCGTGGAAGTACTCGACGTAGACCCGCTGTCCGGGGGGCAGCGGATCGAAGAGCTGGACGACGCCGGCATCGGCGTCGTAGCCGGCACCGTAGTCGTAGGCGCAGATGTACAGACGGGGATCCGCGGTCAAGTCGTGGCTGCGCGGGCGGTTGCCCAGTGACAGCCAGTTGAACCCGAAGTACCCGTAGTCGCCAACGTTCATGCGGTACACCTGCCCGCGATGCCGGTCGAGAATCTCCCGGTCGCGGCGGTCGATGATGCCGTCGGAGTTGATGTCGTAGCCGCAGTGATAGCCGTTGTCGTTGTGCTGCTCGACGCCGGCGGTGCCGCAGTGGCTATGCACAAAGGGGACATCCAGATATGGATCGAGGAACTCCGGCGGGGGCACCGGCGACAAGTCGACACGCTTATGCGGCGGAAGCCGCCGGGTGAAGCGATCGTCCGCGCCGGCGGGTGTGTAAGGTTGGACCGTCCAGCACAATACCTTGGGCTCATGCAGCGGGATGAGCAACTCCTCGATCACGCCGGTTTCGTCATTGCATGTGCCGTCGGCCCGGAAAAACCGCTCCGGACGCTCGCCCGCGTCCACGTCCCAGATGCCGAGCTGGTTGACCACCGGCTCGTGCAGCGGCCGGAAGTAGTACAGGGCCCGCAGCGGCATCAGCACGTTGGCCCGCCGGACGTAATGATTGGGCCCCTGCCTGCCGGCATCGCTCCACACGCCGCGCACCGCCGAGCTGCACCGCCTGGAAAGGACGTTCCCGCGAACCTCCACGCCGGTGGATATCGGCCGGCGGCCAACGGTGACGCTGCGGCCGTCGGGATTGACCACCGCCGGCTCGCAGGACACCTGCTCGTGGAAATGGGTATGGATCGTATTGGTCTCCAGATCCCAGTGGTACTCATGCCCGTAGAGAGCGCCGTCGGGGATCTGAAAGGCCAGGAAGGTATGAGAGTTCGCCCAGCGCCGC
>CAYVVX010000002.1:2130-3924 GCA_964455315.1 uncultured Planctomycetales bacterium
CCGTGGTCTCACCGTCGCCGCTGAAGTGTTCAACGTGCCCGTACCAAGGCAGGCTCCGCAGCGCGGCCAGGGCCTCGGCGGCCTGTTCAGGCGTGAAGCGAGCTTCGCAGCCGCCCTCCCCCAGGAGATCGTGAATGCTGCGGACGCCCTGGAGTATGGCCGGGTAGTCCGGGGGGTAGGGCGCCGTGCAGGGGCGCGGTTCGTCAGCCACCACCAGGATGCGCAGGTCTTCGGCCAGATGGGTCTTGGCGGGATCGTGCCGGTACCGCTCCACCACCGCCCGGGCGTCCGGTCCACCGATGCTTGCCAGCGCCTCCAGGCAGAGCCGCTCCAGCGGCAGGCCCGCCGGGCACCAGGGACTGGCCAGCGACAAGTCGCCGGCGCCCAAACCGCCGAGCCTCTCGATGATGATGGGGATGCCGCGACGATCACGAATGCGCCCCATGTGCTGGACCATCGTCTGGCTCATCAGCGTGTTTCCGGCCATCACCCGGAGACGCACGTTCGGCCAGCAGAACGCCTCGTCCTCCGCGTTCTCCAGCAGCCCGCGGACAAAGGCCACCACCGATTCCCAATCGTTGAGCCCATAGGCGGGATCGCGGTGGAGATAATCCTTCTGCCAATCGAATCCGGCAGCCATAGCAGAGCCTCCATGGAAAAGGCCGGGCAACGACACGTCCACCCGGACTCGGAACGGTATATTCGGGTCGTGAATTAAGCACTCTAGCGGCTCCGCCGGCCGCCCGCAAGCGGCTCCGGCGCCACACCACCGAACCTTCTCAGCGCGACCGCCCGCCCTCCTCGTGATAGTCGGATTCGGTGTTGACCTCCCAGATGTTGGCCTTCGTGGTCACTCCCTGGATGATGTTCTCCACCGCGGCCATGGCCGTGAGCATGGAGTGATCCTGGTTGTTGTAGCGGTGCATGCCGTTGCGCCCGATCAGAAAGAGGTTGTCGATGCGATCCAGGAAGGATCGCAGCACGTGGAAGCGGTCATAGGAGCCGAAGTACGCGGGATAGGCCTTGGGCATGCGTATCACCACCTGATCGAGCACGTCCTCCGGGCGGATGAATCCCAGCCGGCTCAGTTCCTCCACCGCCAGCGCGGTCATGTCCGCGTCCGAGCGGCGCCACAGGTCGTCACCTTCGTTCGCGAAATACTCCAGACCCATCCATACGGTGTCCGGATCGCGGACCAGGAAGGGGCTCCAGTTGTTGAAGATCTGCAGCCGGCCGACGCGCACGTCCGGCTCCTGGACGTAGATCCAGTTGTCGGGGATCAGCCTGCCACCCCCTCCCGGCTCGGCGCGATCTTCAAGTCGCAGCCGTTTCAGGAGCAGCCCGACGGTGATGAAGTCGCGGTATTCAAGCCCCGCGGCCACATCGGCGACCTCATCGGGCGTGTCCGCATCGAGCCGCTCTATGAGCGTGCGCAAGGGCATGGAGGAGAACACATGGTCGGCGGGCAACTCCTTCTCTGTACCCGTGTCGAGGTTCCTGGCCCGCACGGTGGTGATGCGCCGGCCCGCGCAGGCCAGCCCGACCACTTCATGACGCAGGTGGATCTCGCCGCCCAGCTCCCGAACGCGACGGGCGGTCTCCTCCCACATCTGGCCGGGCCCGAACTTGGGATACAGGAATTGCTCGATCAGCGAGGTCTCCACGGGCCGGCGGGGCGGGCCCGAGCCGGGTGCCAGGAGCCTCAGCAGGGCATCCTTGACCGCCTTCCATACGTTCAGCCCCTTGACCCGCTGGGCACCCCATTCGGCTGGAATGCGCTCGCAGGGCACGCCC
>CAYVVX010000002.1:3934-10415 GCA_964455315.1 uncultured Planctomycetales bacterium
CCTTCTCCGTGTAGCTCTTGAAGAAGGTCCGGTAGAGCTCGCGACCGAACCGGTTGATGAAGAAGTCCTCCAGCGAGCGTTCCGGGCGGATCGGACCCAGGCGGGCGCGGAGATAGCTGCCCGCGATCCTGCCGGTCAGCGACCATCCCAGGCTGCGCAGCGTCTCCAGCGACACGCTCAGCGGATAGCGAAAAAATCGCCTGCGAAAGAAGATGCGCGAGACCCGCCGGCGCAGCAGCATGACCCGGTCAACTTCATGAGGATCGGGCCCGTCGCCGGATTGAGCGACCGGTCGGCGGGCGCCCTGGTAAGCGATGTCGCCGCCGGATGCGGCGCCGCCCGGGCACTTCTGCAGCGGCAGCATGGCCTGCCACCAGTCCATGATCCGATCGGAGCGCGAGAAGAAGCGGTGCCCGCCGATGTCGATGCGATTGCCCTGATGGTTGACCGTGCGGGCCAAGCCGCCGAGCTGGTCGTCCATCTCGAGCACAACCGGATGCACGTCGCTGCGCTGGAGCAGCTCGTACGCGGCGGTCAGCCCGGCCGGGCCCGCGCCAATGATCACCGCCACCCGCTGGGACATCGGCCCTCACTCCATCCGGTTCGCCCGCCGGCGCGGCAGAATCCGAGCCCGCCCTTCAGCCGGGCGACGGGGCCTCATCGGTCACGACCGGATGGCTCCAGGGGCAGGAGTTCAAGCCGGCGGAAGCTGATTTCGGCGCTCTCCGACTGGATCTGGATGCGCCCCCGGCGCGGCGTCATCGCATAGCAGCGGTTCACCACCTGCCCGTTGAGCAGCACGGTCAGCGTGTCGCCCACCGCGATGCACTCCAGGAGGTTCCATTCTCCGACCGGCTTCTCCACATCCTTTCGGCCGCGGAAGCCCCGGGTGTCCTCCCAGGCCGGATCGCGCCCCCACCAGTCGATGCGGCCCCTGCCTTCCAGGGTGAGCGGCTTGCCACCGGGCCGGTAGGGAAAGGTGGGCCCGGGCCCGGAGGCGTCCACCGTGGCGGTCAATTGCAGTCTTGGGGTGGCATCGCCCACGACCAGCAGATCCCCGGTGCCGCCCTCGATGATCTGCACTTCGATCGAATGCATCCACACGCCGGAATAGGCTCCATCCGTCCCGATGGAGTGGAGCAGAATCCCGCCGTCGCGGGCGTTGGCCTCCCGCGGGGGCCAGGTCCGTTCGCCCCAGCGGTACTCCGCGGTGAGATGATAATTCTCGTACTCTTCCAGTGTGACCAGGTAGCCCCAGTCCTGTCCACTGACCCGAAGCAGTCCGTCCCGGACGCTGAACACCTCGTGGGGGTCGCTGTCGCGCCCGTGATCCTTAAGGAAGGTGCGAAATCCGGTCAGGTCCCTGCCGTTGAAAAGCCGCACCGGCTCAGGCCCGCCGCGCCGCTCGGGCGATTCCGGCGGCGTCCACCAGGCCAGCGCGTCCGGGCCCTTGCCGGTCTCGAATCGCCGGACGACCTTCAGGCTGTCCAGGTCGATGACGTGCAGTTCGTCGGAGCTCATGCTGGCCGCGATCACCGTGGAATCATCCGGCGACAGCAGCAGGCCGACCGGCTGATTGCCCACCCGGACCCGTCCAATCTCGCGCCGGGTGGTGGCATCTATCACCACCACCTCGCCCTCCTTCACCCAGTTGGAAACCAGGGCCCGTTTCCCGTCGCGGGTGAACCGGATGCGCAGCGGCATCCCCGGGCAGGGTATGGTTTCCACCACCTCATGTGTTGCCGTGTCGATGATGGTGATGTTGCCCGCGAGATGATTGCCCGCCCAGAGCCGGCGGCCGTCCGGGGTGAACTGAAACCCCTCGCAGCCGGCATCGCAGGGGATGCGGGTGATCAACTCACCGGTCGCGCGGTCGATCACCGACACGTCCCGGGAATCGATGTTGGCGGTGTACAGCCGCCGCCCGTCGGGCGAGACCTCGACCATGTGCGAGATCTTCCCCCCGGTGGCTATGCGCCGGGTGACGGTCAACGTGCGGGTGTCGATCTCGACCACCTCGCCGCTTTGCCCCGCGGTGAAGTAGGCGCGGCTGCCGTCCGGCGCCATGGCCGCTCCGTGGATGCGTACCGAGGCGCCGGTGGGAATCTGTCGGATGAGCCTGCGCTGAACCAGGTCCACCACCGAGATGGTGTCGCCGGGAGGATCATAATTGGAAGCGAACAGGAGCCGCCCGTCGGGCGTGATGACCACTTCGTGCGGGTTGTGGCCGACGGGGATGGTCGCGCCCACCCGGCAGGTGGTCGGATCGACGATCGAGAGGGTGTCGTCATGCTTGTTGGCGACGAGCAGCAGCGGCTCCGCGGCCGACACCGTGCCCGACCATGCCGACAGGACGGACAGCATGGCGATGATCATGGCCCGTCTCCGCGAAGAGACGCGCGCCCCGCTCCGTGTGCCTGTCGCTCGCCGCCGGATCATGGGTTGATCTCCATGTTCAGGTACATGAACCACCGCCCGATCGCGGCCTCGGAAGCAGGATCCCGGGGCGGGTGGCTACTTTTTTTATCTCATGAACATACTTACCTGTCAACCACGCCGGCCCTTGCGGCGTTGGCCGGACCCCCCGCTGCTACATCATCCATTTCTGTTGCAGCGCGGTCTCCCGAGGACTATGCTGAAATGTTCATGCGAGAAGCAACCTCCGATTCCGCTCATCGCTCGGCAGGCCCAGCATCCGTTGCCACCCCGGATGGAACCTCTTCGGCGACTCATCAATCCCGGCCGATGGCCTCCTCCGAGGCGACCGCGGCCATCGCGGTGCGGGCGCAGACCCCGCTGAAGCTCGATGGCACGCTGTCGGACGCGGTCTGGCAGGCGGCGCCGGCGTACCCGCTGGTTCTGCCCCGGGCTCTGACCGAGCAGGGTCGATCGCTCCAGGAGGGCGGCACCGCGCGGTTCGGCTGGGACGATCGATACCTGTACATGGGTGTGGATCTGACCGACTCCGACATCGTCGCCGAGGGCACCGCGGACGGGTTGATGCACAACGCACTGGGCGATACCTGCGAACTGCTCATCAAGCCGGAGGGCGAAACCTGGTACTGGGAATTCCACCTCACCCCGGCAGGGAAAACATCCAGCTTTTTCTTCCCGGGACGCGGCCGGCTGGGGCTGCCGAGTTGCCTGGCCCATCGCTGCGAGCTGCGCGGCGCGGCGCAATGTGACGGAACGCTCAACGACTACACCGATCGAGACCGCGGCTGGAGCGGAGAGCTGGCCGTGCCCATTTCCGAGTTGACCGCCCGCGGCGAGCGATTCGGCCCCGGGCACCGCTGGCGGGTGCTGGTGGGCCGGTACAACTTCTCCCGCTACCTGCTGACCCGGGGTCCGGAGTTGAGCAGCTTCCCGGGCATCGCGCGGGTAGACTTCCACTGTTTCGAAGAGTACATGCTGCTGGACCCGCGGAAGTAGCCCGCCGTGCGCTGCCTGCGGCCTGGCCGGCACCGCCGCAGCGCCCCGGGACGGGGCGGCTGGTTTCGGGTCCGATCCCGGCATGAATGGCACTTCGCAGGGCGCTCGATCATTGCTTCGGTCGATGCCCTATGGTACTTTCTTCGAGAGATAAATATACCCCCGCGACTGCGCCGTCTGTCCGGCTCAGCCGGGGGATAAAAAGGAACACCACCCATGGCTCATCACGTTCCGCCGTTCAGCGGGCTCTGGCCGGCGATGATCACACCGTTCGACGCCGAGGATCGGCTCAATCTTCGCGCCGCCATCCGGCTGACCGGACGACTGCTGGAGCAGGGTGCCGCTGGCCTGTACCTCTGCGGCAGCTCGGGCGAAGGCCCGCTGCTGCGGGCCGAGGAGCGCAAGTCCCTGGTCGAGTGCGTGATCGGGGAGGTGGCCGGGCAGGTGCCGGTCATGGTCCATGTGGGGCACACCTCGCCGCCGCTGGCCCTGGACCTGGCCGAGCATGCGGTACGCTGCGGCGCCGACGCCTTGAGCTCGACGCTGCCGCCGTTCTACCCTTACAACGCCGCTCAGATCGCCGCCTACTTCGGAAGCCTGACCCGGGGGCATGATCTGCCCTTCTATGGCTACGTCATGACCGATCTGGGCCAGTCGCGGTCGCAGGTGTTCCGCTGGCTGGACGTGGTCGCCCGGACCCCGGGACTGGTGGGCATGAAGTTCACCCACGCCGACGCTCATCAGCTCGCCCTGCTCAAGGCCTGGGAGAATGGGCGGCTTAACGTGTTCTCAGGCCATGACCAGGGCTACCTGGCCTGCCGCGTCCAGGGCGCCGACGGCGCGATCGGCACCTCCTACAACATCGCCCTGCCGATGTGGCTTCAGGTCAGCCGGCTGTATGAAGCCGGCGATCAGGCCGGGGCCACCGCGGCCATGATCCGCTGCTGCTGCCTGGTGGGCCGCCTGATCGACACCCAGTTTCTCGCCGCGGTGAAAATGACCGTCAAGCGCCTGGGCATTGATTGCGGGCTTACCCGGTTCCCCTTCCGGCCCGACGCGGAGATCCCCGACGCGACCATCAATGAGGTGGTGGCCATGCTCGAACCGGAGAGTACCTCGCCGGTAGGTCTGCGCAGCGCGTGCTGAGGCCGTGGGCGGAGCCCGCTCCCCACCCGGGGGTCGCTTCCGCGTCTGCGTTTCGGAACATTGCCCCATGAATGTCACCCTCATTGACGGGCTGATCGTCGTCGTCATCACGCTGATCTTTCTGGCGATGGCGATCTATCTCAACGGGCAGTGCCGCAGTGTGGCCGACTACCTGGTGTCCGGACGCAAGGTGCGCATGTGGCTGGGCATGGGCGCCGGGCTGGCCGGCGAGATCGGCCTGATCAGCATCGCGGCGATGTGCGAGCAGGGCTACCTGCGCGGCTACTCGTTCGTCGCCCTGGCGGTGCTGTCCATAGTCATCATGGCCCCGCTGTTCGGTTACTTTGGATTCGGGATCGAGCGGTTCCGGGCCACCCGCGCCATGTCGGTACCGCAGTACATGGAGATGCGTTACTCGCGCAGGCTGCGCATTCTCACCGGCATCTTCAACTCCGCCGCCGGCGTCTTCCAGATGTGCGTCTTTCCGATCGTCGGGGCGATTTTCCTCCAGGTGCTGATCCGGGCGCCGGACTGGGTCACGGTCGGCCCGCTGGAGCTGCGCTCGTCCTGGATCATCATGGCCGGCCTGCTGAGCCTGAACCTGGTGTTCACCTTCCTGGGCGGCTACCTGACCCTGGTGGTGACGAATTTCTTCCACCTGATCCTGATCATGGCCGCGCTCTACTGGGTCCTGTTCATGGGCATCGGGGAGGTCGGGCTGCAGCGGGTCTGGTCGGCACTGGAGGACACCCGCGGCATCGCCGGGTTCAACCCGTTCGCGGCCGAGGACGCCTCCTACGGATTCACCTGGTTCGCGTGGATGATGCTGATGGGCATCCTGCTGCAGTTTTCCTACGGGCCCTACCTGCAGAAGTACGCGTCCATGGACCGCCCCAAGTCGGTGTCGCGCTCCTATCTGCTGGGCTCCCTGTTCGGTAACGGGCGAACCTTCGCGATCATGGGCCTGGGGGTGGCCGCGCTCGCGGTCGTGGGCACGTCGCCGCCGGCGGACCTGAACGTGAGTGAAACCGCCTGGCGCAGCATGGCCACGCCGTACTTCCTGTCCGGGCTGGTGCCGCCGGTGCTGATGGGTTTCCTGCTGGCCGGGCTGATCTCCGCGGACACGTCCACGACCGATCAATACCTGCTCAGTTGGTCCACCTCCATCGTCAACGACTGCATTCTGCCCTTCCGAAAAGCCCCCTTCACCATGAAGCAGCATCTCAAGGCGGTGCGGCTCACCATCGCCCTGCTGTGCATGTTCTTTTTCGCCATGGGCCTGATCTACAAGCCCACCCTGCCGCTGTGGGAGTACCTCTGGCTGTGCGCCAACATCATCGGCGGCACCGGTGTGGCCGTGCTGTTCGGCATGTACTGGCGGCGGGCGACCACCGCGGGGGCCTACGCGGCGGTTTTCACCTGCCTGCTGCTGCCCATCGCCGACCTGGTCGGGCGACGGGTTTACTCGGAACTGTATCCTGAAGGGGTCTACCCCCTGAAGCCCGAGATCACCGGTTTATACAGTTATTTGCTGGCGGCAGGGCTGCTGGTGGTGGTTTCGCTGCTGACCCCGGATGAGGGCAAGTTCCAGGATCTCGGCAAAGTTGCCGATCGCATGAACCGGGCGGGAGGTACGTCGCCATGATCCAATTCTCCGAGCAGCTTGGTCCCTGGTCCCCGGCGGTGTTCTGGTTCGTGACCATCAACGCATTCCTGACCCTGGGGTTCATCGGGGTGGTCATCGTCGGCGGCCTCTTCGACCTGCGGTTTCTGCTGGCGGCGCTGCGCAGCGAGGCCGTCGATCCCACGGACGACGGACGGGTGGAGGAGCCCCCCCCGGCTGCGGCGGAGGCGGACAGGTCCGCGCGGCTGAGCAGTTCCAGGCGGCGTTCCAGCTCGGCGT
>CAYVVX010000002.1:10425-16754 GCA_964455315.1 uncultured Planctomycetales bacterium
CGACGAAACGGCCCGATTGACGCAGGTATGTTTATCGCGTAAACTAATTATTGCACAAGTTCTTTTTTCGCGGGCTACCGGCATGACCCCACGCGTCTCTCAGATTGGCAACAGCGTCCTGATCTCCACGGTCAACAACTGTCTGGTACTTCAGGCGGTGCGGGCCATGCAGCCCACCTACCGGGCCGCGGTGGCTCGAACCACTCGGCTGAAGCCGGCCACCGTGACCGGGATCGTGAACGACCTGCTGGAGAGGCATCTGCTCCGCGAGACGCCGGCGCCCGGAGAGGTGGGCCCCCGCGGCGGGCGCCCTCCGCAGATGCTACAGGTCAACGAGGACGCCAAGCGTATCCTGGCCATCGACCTGGAGCCGGACGTGATCCGCGTCGGGCTGACCAACCTGCTGGCCGAACTGCTGGAGTTCGAAGAGCAACCCATCGACCGCTTCTCGGATCCGGAGACGGTCTGCGAGCGGATGGTGGCGCTGTGTCGGAGCATGCTCCGGCGCACGCAGCCGGACAAGCTGCTGGGAGTGGGCCTGAGCCTGCCCGGGTTGATTGACAGGCAGAAGGGGATTCTGCTGAGTTCGACCAACATGCCCAGGTGGAAGAACGTTCCCATCGCCGCCATGCTGCGCAAGCAGTTGAAGCACCCGATCAAGGTGGAGCGTTCGATTCATCTGGCCGCCTACCATGAGCGCTGGTCCGAGCCGGGGCAGCAGCAGCGCAGCACGCTGGTGCTCTCTTTGCGCACCGGCATTGGGGTCAGCCTCATGCACATGGGCGAAGTGTACGTGGGCGGGCGCGGATTTGACGGCGAAATCGGACACACCGTGGTGGACATCAACGGTCAGTCCTGCGAGTGCGGCGGGCGCGGCTGCCTGGAAACCTTCGTCAGCGCCTCGGCGGTCTGCGAGCGCGGCCGGGCCCTGCTGTCGCGCGGGCGGGCCAAGGCCCTGGCGGCGCTGCTGGAAAAGGGCGAGCGGCTCCGCCCGGAGCTCATCTATCGCCTGGCCAAGGAGGGCGATCAGGACTGCGCCGACATCGTCCGGGACGTGGGCCGGTACATCGGCATCGCCGTGTCCAACATGATCAACCTGTTCGCCCCGGACGACGTGGTCATTTGCGGATCGATCGACACCGCCGACGAACTGATCGTCGAGGCCATCGAACGACAGGTGGAGCAGTCGGCGCTGCCACAGAGCCGGGAACGGGTCACGATCCGGCTGGCCAGGGCCAAGGAAAAGGCCAGCCTGCTGGGAGCGGCCTCGCTGGTGGCCGGCGAACTCTTCGATTTGCCCAAGCTCAACTATTCAGTGATCCGGCGATCGTGACCAGCGCGGCGACGATCAGCCGCCGACCCGCGGCGCGCCCATCAGTACCGGACCCTGTCGACGGATCGATCAATTCGACGGAAGCGGCCCGAGGTCGACGTGAAGCCGGGTCTTCGCAACCGCCTGCCGCAGAAGATGGTGAGGTTCCGCGTGCATCCGAAAGCATGGCAGTGCGCCCTTGAGTTGCGTTCGGACCGCAGCGTCGCCACGGGCAGCTCGTCGGCGCTGTGCGCGGCCATCCGGCGGGGCGCGGATCTGCGCGTCTACACCGAGTTCCGCCATCACGAGCACATCGAGCCGGGATCGGCCTGCCGCGATCTGGTGCAGGAGATCGCCGAGTTCCGCTGCACCTACCTGCTGGAGGAGCGGTGGACCGCCGGCATCATGACCCTGCGGCAGCCGGTGGCGCTGCCCGATGGGTTCGGCCCCCGGGCCTCGATGTCCTTCTTCCTCTACAACCAGGATGGACTGCAGGGTATCGCCCGCCCCTACCTGGACGGCGTGGCAGCCCCCGGCGAGCCGGGACCGGCTCCGGTCCGCACACACGCGGAGATGCCCAGGTACCACGAACTGGCCAACCACGACGCGGACACCAACGCGCCCGCCAGCACCTTCATCTACGACTTCGAGCGGTTCCGCTTTCTGGTGCGCGACGACTGGCACGAGGTGTTGTCACACGACGACCGGGGCCGGGTGCTGGCCGGCTCGCACGAAGCGCTGGTGGAGGCGTTTCAGGCCGGAGCCGACGTGAAGATCGCGGTCAGCGGACTGTGCGAGGATCTCTGCGAGCGTCCCGGCGAGGGCCCCGCCCACGAAGTATTCATCCAGGCCCACTCCTGCTACTACTACACAGATCTGAAGCTGTTGATCGCCGCTTCGCAGCCGCTGGTACGGGTGCGGCCGACAATTCCACTCAGCTACGCCACCGGCGGCTGGGACTTCGGCTGGATCATCGCCCGGACCGACGGCCATGTCGCCGGGCTGATCTACGATCCGTACACGCTGGCGCCGTGCCGCCGGGAAAGCCGCCACGCGATCCGCTGGCTGGCTCGCTGACTCTGTTGCCCTTCGGGAGGCCATGATGACAACGCTGCTCAAGTCCGCTTTCGCCGTGACCATGCTGATGCCGCTGCCGCTCTCCGCCGTGGAGCCGGGCGGCCAACCCCCCGGAGATGGTGAAACGCCGTACATCGGGGTGTACGGCGGAGGAGACGGCGCCCGGCGGCTCAAGGCCATCGAGGCGGGTGTGGATTTCTTCATGCCCTCGGTCACCTGGTACGAGCCGCAGCCCTGGCTCAAGGGTTTGGTCGAGGATGTTCGCCCCCGGGGCATCAAGGTGTATCCCTCGCTGGCCATGGCCTACGACGGCCACGGCGAGAAGCAGAGCCCGTTCGCCCAGGCCCACCCGGAGTTCTGGGAGAAGCGCCGCGACGGCCGGCTGATCGACCGCGGCGAACAGGTCAGCCTGAGCTGGGGTCACCCGGAGGTCCGGGCTTACAAGGTCCGCACCGTCCGCGCGCTGGTGGAGGCGACCGGGGTGGACGGCGTGCTGCTGGACTACACCCGCTACTTCGGCAACACCGCCGGCTACAGCGATGTGATCGTCGAGGCCTTCCGCAGCGCCGGGGGCAAGGATCCCCTGTCGCTGCCCACGGATGACCCCGCGTGGGTGAAGTTCCGCGCGGATTACGTGACTGCCTTCGTGGCCGATCTGCGGGCGGCGCTGGACGACCTGCGCCCGGGGCTCAAGATTATCGCCTGCACCAACCCCGACCCGCGCGAGACCCTCCGCGGGGCGATGCAGGACTGGGCCACCTGGGTGGACCGCGGTCTGGTCGACGGCCTGGTGAGCATGATCTACGAGCGGGACACCAACAACACGCTGCGCAGCGTCATGATCGCCAATGCCGCCACCGCCGGAAAGGTCTGGCACATCCCCATGATCGCGCCGTACGGCGGCAACCTGACCACGCCCGCGCTGCTCAAGGAATCGGCCGGCAAGTGCCTGGCGACCGGGGCGCCGGGGGTCGGCTTCTACCGCGAGGACTCGATCGCGGATCATGACCTCTGGGCGGCGATCGGCGACATCGCCCGGTGGAAGCTTTCAGAGGTACGGAAGGCCGACGTCAACCTGGTGCTCAACGCCGCCTTCGAGCGGGAACTCGAGCACTGGGCCGTCGGCACCGGCGAGGGCGTGCGGGCGATGGAGGGCGGCGCCGCCGGCGGCGGGCACTGCCTCGATCTCAGCGGTCCGGGGCGGCGGGCCGTCCGCCAGGTGATCGACCGCGGGTTTCTGCCCGGACGCAAGGGCATTCGCGTGGGCATGAGGATCGACGATTCCGCGTTCGAAGGCGATGCCCGCATCGACCTCGAGGTGCGCCGGCGCGGCGGCGCCGCCGAGTTCTTCCGCATCCCCGTATCCGGCCCGCGGGAGGCGTGGCGCCGCATCGAGGCCCACCTTCCGCTCGCGGGCGAAGGCGAACTGGATTTCCTGGCCGTCGCCATCCACGTCGACGGTGTCTCAGGCCGTGTGTCCGTGGATGATGTCGGCGTGAGCCTGGTCGCGGAGCCGCCGAAGGACGCGGACGCTTTTCGTGTGCAGCCCGCCGCTGCACCGCTGACCGCCGGGGCCGCGGTGAACGTGGTGCGGGGACAGCCGGTGCGCTGTTCCTCGTTCTGGGAGAACGGGTTCGAGCCCGCCCGGGCGGTGGACGGCAACCTGTCCGACGACAACTACGGCAAGGGCTCGGCCTGGCATTCCCAGCGGCCGGCGATCGACCAGTGGATCATCATCCATCTGCCCGAGGCGTACGCGGTGAACCGCCTCAGGCTTCTCAATGCCTCCGCGCAGGCCGCGTACCGCACCCGGACCTGGCACATCGAAGCCTCCTTGGACAACCACACCTACCGCGAAATCGCCCGCGGGACGCTGCCCGACGACGGCACCACCTGGACCGAGCTGCGCATTCCGGCCACCCCCGCGCGGCTCATCCGTTTCGTCGGCGACGAGGGATACAACCTGGCGTACGCCATCGGCCTCAAGGAGATCGAGGTCTACGCGGAGTGAGCGATTCGCCCGTCAAGCCGCGCGCGGTCCGCAGCGGTCAGAGCGGGGCCATGACACCTTCGGCGGGTGGCACGGCTCCACGCACCACTGTCACAGACCTGGTCAGAGCAGACCCCGGCTCGCGCCGCCATCGACCGGAATGTTCGCCCCGGTGATGAACCGGGCCGACTGCGAGGCGAGAAAGGCCACCACGCCGCCGAAGTCTCCGGCGTCGCCAAGTTGCCCGGCGGGAATGTTCCCGGCGGCATCTTGCAGTACCTGCTCGACGGGGACGCCCCTGCGCGCAGCGGCCGCGGCGGCAAGCTGGCGGGCCCGGTCGGTGTCGTGCCCGCCGGGAAGCACCGCGTTGACCGTGATCCCCTCCGCGGCGACCTGGCGTGCGAGCGTCTTCATGTAAGCGGTCAGCGCGGTGCGGGCCAGATTCGAGAGCGCCAGTTCAGGCCCCGGCTCCTTCACGGTCATCGAGGTGATCATGATGATCCGGCCCCAGCTCGCCCCCCGCATGTGGGGCAGGGCCAGCTCGCAGGCCCGGATGGCGCCCAGGCAGTTGGCCTCCAGGGCCCGGCGGCAGTTGTCAGGGGTGAGATCGAGGGCGGTGCCGGGCGGTGGACCGCCGGCATTGGTCACCAGGATGTCCGGCGGGCCGAACGCGCTGGTCACCCGGGCATGAAGCTCCTCAACGCCCTCCACGGTGGATACGTCGGCGGCATATCCGCACACCATGCTGCCGGTACGGCCGGCGAGATCCTCCGCGACGCCGCGAACTTCATCGGCGTGCCGGGCACAGATCGCCACCCGGCAGCCCTCCTCGGCCAACCGCATCGCCGCGCCGCGCCCGAGCCCCTTGGAGGACGCCAGCACCAGGGCCGTCTTGCCGCCAATTCCCAGATCCATCCGACCACCGCCCGCCAGAGGCCATGTCCCCGCACGCCGTGGGAAACCGTTCCCATCCGCCATCGCTTGAGGACCCGCCTCATCATCCTCCGCGAAAACGGCCTTGACAAGGGACTATATTCATGACATAAACTATCCACCGAGGGAAGGTCCGGGCCGTCGACCTTCCCGCACGACCAAGGTCAGCTCGGGTCGGACGCACGCTCGCGATAGCGCTGGCGCTCCCACGTCGCACGGGCACGAGGAGAATCAATCATGAACCGCAGGCTGCTGTTGGTGCTCTGGCTGGTGATCGCCGGTTTCGACGCGGGCGTGGCGCGGGCCGAACCCGGGGTCGCTTTCTCGTCCCTGGACGCCTCCACGCAACACCGCATCCGCCGGATGACGGCTCCGCCGGCGCCGGCAGCGCGTTACGGCTGCTACTCCACGCCCATGTACTACCTGATGTACAAGGGCTACAGCTACGAGGGCGACATGGACATGCGCCCCCACGAGCGCACCTACATCACCGGCAACCGGGCGTACGGGCCGGACCACGGCTCGTGGAAGCTGGACCGCAACCGGCCGGACTGGCAGGAGGCGATGGTCCGCGACTGGGCGGAGTTGGGCCTGAACAACACCCACCTGAACATCTACCCCGAGGACAGCCGCCTGATCCTCTCGGAGGAGATGAGGCTCGCGATCAGTGACTTTGTCAGTCTCAGCGAGCGTCACGGCCTCAAGATCGGCGTGCGGCTCGACGCCCTGGGCGGCTACAAGGCCTGGGAGATGAACCCGGACAACCCCGATCACCTCATCGAGCCCTACCTCGAGTGGGTCCGGAAGGTGGCCGGCCTGCTCAAGGGGCGGACGGTCTACTACGTGCTCGGCGACGAGTTGACCCTGCACAAGGCGGAGAAGGACCTGCCCGCGGAGAAGTGGACGCCGGAGAAGTACCTGGCCTACTTCAAGCAGGTCAGCAAGGCGATCAAGTCGGCCGACCCCGAAGCGGTGGTGTCGATGTTCGCGGCCAGCAGCGGCGAGTGGTTCAACGTG
>CAYVVX010000002.1:16764-30229 GCA_964455315.1 uncultured Planctomycetales bacterium
GCTGGAGATCGGCTACGCCGAATACGGCGACGCGGTGGCCATCAACTACTACAACTACCAGCAGGTGCCCAAGTTCTTCGAGGATGCCCGCCGGCTCGCGCCGAAGCTGAAGTTCCTGTCCAACGGCGTGGGCTACACCTCCAACGCCTTGGCCGTGCCGCGTTATCCGGAGAACGATCCCTATTACGACTGGCCGACCGAGGAGCAACATGCGGAGACCATCGCCAAGAACATGTTCGCCTGGTGGGACCTGGGGGCGTCGACGGCGCCCTACTACGTCTCCCTGCGCAACTGGGTGATCCGCGGACGGGTTCATCCGCGCTGGTTCGGGTTCTTCGGCTTTGAGGACTATGTCGTGGATGACTACGACAACCTCACCGTCAAACGGTATCCCGGCTGGTACGCCTTCCAGACCGTGGCCCACACCTTCTACAACCGCGACGAGTTCGTGGCCCCCGGCTTCGCAGTGACCGCCACAGAGCCGCCGGCCATGCTGCGGGCCTACACCCACAAGGTCGACGGCGGCGAGGAGCTGCTGCTCATGCTATGGCACGACGAGAAGGCGCTGGACACGACCATCAACATCGCCAGTCGCGACTACCGCCACCCGGTCCGGGTCGCGCTGTTCAATCACGCCGACTGGTCGGACGTGGCCCACGAGATCAGCGATAAGGGCGTGAGTTTCAAGCTCAAGGCCGGCCCGGCTCCCGCGATCATCCGGCTGGTCCGCCTGGACTGACCCCGGACTCCTCAAGACACCGGCAGGTGCCGGGCGGCGGTACCCGGACGGCGACCGGCCGTGACCGGCGCGGCAGACATCCTTTCTGGAGATGCCTCACATGACCTCCTCAAGCCGCTGGTGCGCCTGGAAGCCGGCCCTGTCCGCGGTCTGGGCCATCGCCACCGCATCGCTGACCGCCTTCGCCGGTGAACGCGGGACGCTGTTCCATGAGCTGCCCCTCGAGCGGCAGCGCGACATCGAAATGCGCTGCGCGGCCCCGCCCCTGGCCCGCCGCGACAATCCCTATTCCACGCCGATGTACTACCTGCTGGCCAAAGGCTACGGCGACGGCATCCGCGGCGAACTGACCCTCGACCGCAACCGGCCCGACTGGCAGGAGGACCTGCTCGCCGACTGGGCCGAGCTGGGCATGACCTCCACATTATTTCTGACCACGCCGACCGAGTGGGAGGATCCCCACCGGGTACAGGCGATTCATGACCTGTTCCGCATCGCCGCGGACCACGGGATCAAGGTGGCCGTGCGCATCGCGGGCGACGAAAAGTTTCCCGGCATCGAGGGTAGCGGCTGGAACCTGCACCCCTCGAATCCGGACAATCGCATCGCCGAATACGCGGTGTGGTGCGGGCGGGTGTCGGCGGCGCTGAAGGGGCGGGTCGATCACTACATCATCGGTGACGAGGTCAACGCCAACTCCTGGGAGGAGCCGACCGGCGACGGCGGCACCCGCCGCTACGTCAGCGCCCCGGAGGCCCACCGCTGGACGCCCCAGGTGTACACGGATGTCTTCAGCCGGCTGTCCCGGGCCCTGCGCGGGCCCGACCCCGCCGCAAAGGTGTCCATGTTCGGAATGGGCGACCTGGACTGGGCCTACGTCGAGCAGTTGCTCAGCCTGGGCTACGCCGATCATGCCGCCGGCGTGGCGGCCAACTTCGGCGGCGTGTCCATCGAGGACATGATCAGGTTTTCCCGGCAGGTGCGTGCGCAGCAGCCAACCTTCGGCATCTACTCCAACGGGGTCGGCTACTTCGCGGCGAAGGACACGACCTACTTTCCCACCAACCCCGCCGGGACGCTTTACTCCGATGAGGACCAGGCCATCCGCATCGCCCGGATCATGTTCCAAGCCTTCGCCGCCGACTGGGACAGCGCACCTTACTACATCGCGGTGCGCCAGTGGGTGCTGTCCGATGGTACCAGGGCTCCACACTGGTACGGCTACTTCGGCTTCCAGGATCTGCACATCGACGCCCACGATAATCTCACGGTGAAGCGTTACCCCGGCTGGTATGCGTACCAGACCATCGCCCAGGTGTTTCACAGCCGTAAGGCCACCCGTCCGGCACCGTTCGACATGAAGCTCAGCACGCCCGCGGAGAACGCCACCTGCCTCGTTCACGATGAGCGAGAATGCCTGATCGTCCTCTGGAACGAGCACGGCCAGCCCGCCAAACCGACCACCGTCACGTTGAGCACGCAGCGGTACCGCTATCCGGTGCGAATCGCGCTGTTCAACCATCGCCAGACCCTGTCGCTGCCCTATACGCTGGATGGCGAGCAGACGCTGACCATTCCCGACCTGCCGGTGGGCGCGGCACCGGTGATCGTGCGGCTGGTGGCGGAGCGGTGACCGCGTGGGCGAAGGAGGATCCCAGGATCCCGGCCCGGCGTCTCCATGCTCGCAGAGGCAGCTCGTGACAATTGCCTGATGACCAATGGAGCCCCGCCGTTAGCGCTCAGAGGGGATACTTGTCGGCTCCGGAGCGGGTTTCCGGGAGTGTCCACGCCGTTCCACGAGGACGCCGATCGACTCCGCTACGCCGCAAAGCGAGATGGACGAGCTTGTGGAGCCAGGCGTCGACGACTCGGGGGGCGAGATCTGCCGCTCCACGAGTTGGTCGCCGGAACGGCCCTGCCGCGGCGGGATGGTGCCCAGGCCAAGAACATGATTCACCGGGACAGCAGCGGGCTCCACGAATTCCAGTGAACCCGGAGGCGGGCTGACAACAACGATTTGTGAGGACTACAGATGGGATCGCAGCGATACATCGAGATCGCCTTTCGCAAGCGCGGCATCAGTTGCATCGCCCAGATGCTCGACCAACGCGCGCCGGTAACC
Source organism: uncultured Planctomycetales bacterium (assembly GCA_964455315.1). Lineage (GTDB taxonomy): Bacteria > Planctomycetota > Phycisphaerae > UBA1845 > PWPN01 > CAYVVX01. The sequence continues at coordinate 19,626 of CAYVVX010000002.1, forward strand.
TGTGATCTGGTGTGGAACGCGCTGCCCCAGGAGGGCATCACGTTTCACGCCAAGTACGCCAACAACGAGGTGTATACGCTGCTGCCGGTCTTCTCGGAGTCCCAGCCCGGACTCGAGCATCACACCCTGATGCCCATCCCCGGCGACATTGTCTACTTCTACATCCGCGCGGACGCGGCGAAACCGCGCCAGGCGATGCATCTGGACCCGGAGGGGAAGGGCCTGGTCGATCTCGCCATCTTCTACGGGCGCCACAACTTCGTCTATTCACCGACCGAGGGGCCCATGCCCGGGAACGTCTTCGCCACGGTCGTGCGTGGACTCGAGGAGATGGCCGAGGCGTGTGAGAGCGTCTGGTACGAAGGGGCGGCGGGCGAACGAATGGCCTTCCGGCGGCTCGAACCCAGCGAAACCCGCGCCCTGGCGCTGCCGGAGTCGTGACCACGCAGGAACCATCGACACCGGGGTCAAGCGAACTGATGCGGGAGTACGATCTCGCCTCGGTGTGCAGGTGGATTGGCAATTCGCCCGCCGTTGCCGCTCGGCACTATGCCACGTCCGTGGATCTCGACGCCGATTTCCAGCGAGCCGCCGTTAGAGGCAATCCGAAGGCGCAGGAAAAAGCGCAGGAGACATTGCCCGAAACGGCCCGACAAGGCGAGTCAGCGCAAACTTCCACTGCAACGCAGTCTGACGTAAATGCTGTAGCTGTCGCGGATTGTCAATCGAACGTAAGTCCTGACGGCGCAAGGGGATGGGCGTTACAGGACTCGAACCTGTGACCTTACGGGTGTGATCCGTACGCTCTAACCAACTGAGCTAAACGCCCTCAGTCGAGATCATTGTATCGCCACCGTGCCGGGAGACAAGGGGCCGGGTGGCCTTCGCCGCGGGGGCGGGAGGGCTCAGCCGGAGAGGGCTGTGTCGTGAATGCCCTCGGTGAGCGGGCGACGGGCGGCGGCGTTGCCGATCAGGCGGAGGAACTCGTCGAGGCAGGCCTGGGCCCGGAAGACGTCGTAGGCCTGCCCGCGGGCGGTCTCCACGCAGGTCCGCATCAGATGCGGCGACTCCAGCGCCGTGCGGATGCGGATCGCCAGCGTGAGCGGCTCACCCGGCTTGCACAGCAGGGCGTTGTGCCGGTCGGCCAGCATCTCCGCCACCGCCGGCACGGCCGAGCCGACCACGGGGACGCCGGCGGCCATGGCCCAGGCCAGCGGTACGGTGCTCACATCGCCGATCGCGGGCATCAGGAACAGGTCGCTGCCGGCCAGCAGGTCCGGCAGGCGGAAACGATCCTGCGTGAAGACATACACCTCGGGGCAGTAGCTCCCGGCGGCAAGGCGGCGCAGACGATCCGTTTCCCGCGAGCGACCCGGGATGATCAGTCGAATCCCCGGCATGATCTGACGGAGCATCGCCGTTGCCCAGACGGCGTGGAAATGCCCTCCCGCCCGCGACGGCGGCGGCGCGGTCAGCAGCACCGGTGAGGCACCGCTGAGCCCGAGCGCTTCGCGAACGCCGTCCCGGGCCTCACCGGGCCGAGGAGCCGGCCCCAGGCCGCCCACCTGCCTGGCGGCGCGGATGGCCGCAAAGTCCACTCCCGGACGAATGACCACCGCCCGCTCAGGGGGAACACCGTGCTCGATGAGACGCCGGCGGACCTGCTGGGCCGCGCAGACGGTGGTCGGCGGCTCGGTGTCGGGAAACAGACTCCGATACCAGCGGGCACAAGGACGGGCATCGGCCGGGTCGCACAGCACGGGGATCACCAGGCGATGCCCTCCCGCGGCACCCGCCCAGGCGGTCGCGGCCGGGCTCCAGCCCATGATCAGATCCGCAGCGACCGCATCCAGCACGGGCTCCAGGTGTCGCCCGGAGAAAAGTTGCCCCCATCGGAACGGTTCGTGCAGCCGCCGCACGGTGACATGATCGGCCAGGGCCAGTGACGCCCGGGGCTGGCCGGACACGACCACCGTCTGGCGCACCGTCTCCCGCGGCAGCTTGGCGCTGAGCAGGGCGAGCAGATTCAACCCGTCGGGGTGCGAATCGGAATCCACCAGATGAACGACGCTTGCCGCCATGCGTCGCGATGATCGGCGAGCCTCGCCGCGGATGCAAGCTGCGACCACTCCAGAGCCGCTTGTGGACCGGTCCCGATGCGGTACACTTGGCTGCGGAACCCGGCCGGTATGCTTGTCGGCCGCGGCGTGACCCGATGTCCGCGTACGACGGCGGGGCCCATGGCGTTTCAGATCATTCTGCTGACCGTGCTGCTGGGGCTCTCGGCGTTCTTCAGCGGCTCCGAGACGGTCCTGTTCGCGCTGAGCCGCCACGAGCTGAGCCTGTTCAGCAAGGATCATCGGGCCTCCCACCGGCTGGTCGCGGACCTGATGAAGCGGCCGCGGCAGCTCCTGCTGACCCTGATGATCGGCAACGTGACCCTGAACATGTTCGTGTTCGCCACCGCGCTGGCGATCCTGGACGGCCTGCCGCGGGGCTGGGCGGCGTATGCCCCGGTGCTGGGCCTGCTGTCGCCGGTGCTGGTGACCGTGCTGACCGACATCGTTCCCAAGGGGACCGGCATGGTCTCGCGGACCTGGCTGGCCCCGCGGCTGGCACCGCCGGTGCGGCTGTTCCAACTGGGGCTTACGCCCCTGCGCATGGTGCTGAACGGATTGCTGGTCGAGCCGTTGACCCGCCTGCTGATCGGCGGTCGCCAGCCGGACGAGTACGTCACCGTCGAGGAGCTTCGCGAGCTGATGGAGATGTGCGAGCGGCAGCGCCTGATCGGCGCCGACGAGAACGCCATGCTCAGCGAGGTGATCCACCTGTCGGAGCTCAAGGTGCGCGACGTGATGATCCCGCGGGTGGACATGACCGCCTTCGAGCTGTACGACGACCCCGAGGAACTGGCCAGGATCTTCCGCGAGCGGCGTTTTCCCAAGCTCCCGGTGTACGAGGAGAGCATCGACCATATCCGCGGCGTGGTCTACGCCAAGGACTTCTTCCTGGATCGCGACGCGGCGCTGGCCGACCTGGTCCGCCCGGTCCATTTCGTCCCCGAGCTGATCACCCTGACCCAGGTGCTGGCCCACTTCCGCCGCACCCGCAGCCAGATGGCGATTGCCGTCGACGAGTACGGCGGCGTGGTCGGACTGGTCTCCATCGAGGATGTCGCCGAACAGATCGTCGGCGACCTGACCCTGCCGGGCGAGGATCCCGAGCGCAAACTGTGGGAGAAGATCGACGCCCGCCACTACCGTGTCTGGGGCGGGGTCAGCATCCGCGACTGGTCGGAGCAGTTCGACATCCGCCGCATCGACGAGCGGGCCACCACGCTGGCCGGGTTGCTGGTCGCCAAGCTCGGGCGGGTCCCGGCCGCCGGCGATCAGGTGCGGCTGGGCAACCTGCTGCTGACCGTCGAGTCGCTGACCGGTCACCGGGTCGAGTGGATCCTTCTGGAACTGTTCAACGGTGAGGCTCCCGGGGGGCCGGCGCCGGACGGGGAACGGGGGCAATCTTCGTGAACGCCTTCCTGCTGAGCACCTCGGTGATTCTCTTCGTCCTGCTGGCCGGCATGTTCAGCGGGTCGGAGATGGGCATCTACTGCCTCAACCGCATCCGCCTGCGTCTGCGGGCGGAGGATCCCAACGCCCGCCAGGCCCGCACCCTGCAACGGCTGCTCGAGCGCCAGGAAGACACCGTGCTGGCCGTGCTGGTGGCCCAGAACATCGCCGGGTACCTGTTGACCGTGGCCGCGTCGCGCTGGCTGATGGAGGTCGCGGGGGTGAACCCGGACCGGGCCGAGTTCTACACCGCGGCGGTGTGCGCCCCGATCATCTTTGTGCTCGGCGACGTGGTGCCCAAGAACTGGTTCCAGACCGAGGCCGACCGGCTGATGTATCCGCTGTCGTCGGTGCTGGCCTGGAGCGTCAGGGGTCTGCGGCTCACCGGCGTGGTTGGCGTGCTGAACGCGCTCTCGTGGCTGGGGGCCAGGCTGATGGGCCAGGACGCCAGGGGACCACGCCACGGGCATCGCGGCGAGCTGCTCGGCCTGCTCCGCGAAAGTGCGGCCGAGGGCACCATCACCGAAGAACAGACCCGCATCGTCGAAGGGGTGATGAACCTCAGCAGCATCCCCATCGGTTCGATCATGATTCCCCGCCGGCTCACCGTCACCGTGCCGATCGACACCGGCCCCGAGGCGTTGCAGGCGTTCGTTCGGGCCCACCCCTTCTCGCGCATGCCGGTGGTGGCCCGCGACCGCCGCACCATCGCCGGCATCGTCAACGTCCATGACGTCCTGGCCGACGAGCACGGCGGCGGCGTCGAGGACCACCTGCGCGAGGTACTGCGGATCGGGGCGAAGGAATCCGCGGCCAACGCCCTGCTCCAGCTTCAGCGGGCTCACGGGACCATGGCCCTGGTCACCGATCCGCGTCGCGGCGTGGTCGGCATGATCACGCTCAAGGACATCGTGGAGGAGATCTTCGGGGAGTTGTCGGCATGGTGAAGGCGACAAAACCACAGTGCGGGCTCTGCCCGCTACCCAGGGAGTCTGGAACCACGGAGACGCCGGGAACGCGAAGAGGATGAGAGGATCTGAGATTTGAGATTGCAGATCAGGCGTCACGGGCCCGGCCCTGGCGTTCGTATTCAACGCCTGGAGCGTGGGCTACGGCATTCCGCGGCGGAGAGTCTTCGCGGGACGCAAAGATTCTGAATCGATGGCAGTACAGATGAAAGGCTCGCCTGTGCGTATCATGAAACCCGCGACAATCATCGGCTTGTGCCTGCCGCCACTGGTGCTGATGCTGAGTACATCGACGGTCCACGGTGACCGGCTCGACCCGATTGCCGACCCCTCTCCGAACCTGCGGCTGGGACACGCCGCCCCCGAGATTGCGCCGCTGGACGCCGGGTTCCTCACCCAGTTCGTCCGCCGGGTGATGCAGCGGCGCATCGAGAGCAAGCCCCCCTACGCGGCGGGGTACGTGCCCGCCGCGCTGAATGATCTGCGCTGCCGCGCGGCGGTGACCCTGCGGCGCGACGGCAAGCGCCTGGGCCTGCATGAATCCGACTACCTCCCGGTGCTGGACGCCTGCCGGCAGGCCAGTGAGGCGGCCCTCGTCGAGGCGACCCAGAGCAAGCCCATCTCTGCCCTGGACCTGCTCGACCTGGGCATCGAGGTCGAGTTGATCGGGCCCCGCGAGCTGGTTGGCACCGGCAAAGACACGCCCCAGCAGCTCAGCCTCAGCTTCGAGGCGGCCGTGCATGGCATCGCCCTGCGCTATGACGGCAAGGAGGTTCTGGTCCGGCCTTCGCAGATGATTTCGCGGGAGGCACTCTGCTTTTCCGGGGACAGCGTCGATCACGAGTGTGATCAACACCTGGCCGTCCTCCAGGAATTCCTCACCAAGCTCGGGCTGCGCAAGAACCCGCCCGATCGTGATCCTGAGCAGGTGAAGATTCTCCGCTTCCAATCCACCCACCTCTGGCAGCCCGACGCGAAGTCCCCGACCCTGCACCTCATGGCCGGCATGCGCTGGGTCGAAGCCGAGGAGGTTACCCCCGACGCCCTGCCCCCGCTCATCGACGACCTGGCCAGGTTCATCCGCTACCGCCGGAACTCCGACGGCTTCTTCGCCTACGAGTTCCTCCCCGGGCTGGACATCTACTGGCCGAAAGAGCAGAACTGGGTCCGGCAGACGGCCACCACCTGGGCGCTGGCCACCTACGCCCGGCGGACCGGCGACAAGGCTTCGACCGAAGCGCTGGATGAGTCGCTGGCGGCGTTTGTCCGGTTGATCAAGCCGCTGGAGGGCACCGACCACGCCCGCTACCTGGCCACCCCGGACAACGGCCACGCGCTGGGGGCAACCGCGCTGCTTGCCCTGGCCATGAGCGACGGGCCGTTGCGAGCCAAATACGAGAACGAGCTGATGGGGCTGCTCAACGGTCTGGCCGCGATGCAGCAGGAGGACGGCAGCTTCAGGACACATTTCCCGCCGTCGGCCTTGACCGCCAGCCAGGACTACTACCCCGGCGAGGCACTGCTGGCGCTGGCCAGGCAATACGAGGTGAGCGGTGACGCCCGCTGGCGGGAGGTGTGCGACCGCGCCTTTCCCTTCTACACCCTGTACTTCAAGGCCACGCAGCCACCCATGTTCATCCCCTGGCAGTCGCAAACCTGGGGGGTGATGGCTCGCAAGACCCGCCAGCGCTCCTACGCCGATTTCGTCTTCGAGATGAACGACATCCTGGTGGAGCGCCTGATCCGCCGGAGCGTCGGCCCGCTGCGCATCTACGAGGGCGGATTCGACGTTCACGGCACCACCCGATGCGGCATCTCCACGGCGGTCTATGTCGAAGGGCTCGCGGAGGCCGTCCGCGTCGCCGACCTGATGGGCGAACGGGAGCGGGCCGCCCGGTACCGGCAGGCCATCACGGAAGCCCTGCGCTTCGTGGTCCAACTGCGTTTCCGGGCGGAAGAATGCTACTACGTGCGCTCACCCCAGGACGTCATCGGTGGCGTACGCAACACTCCTGCCAGCCCGGCGCTGCGCATCGACCACTGCCAGCATGCCCTGGCGGCGATGATGCACGCGACCGAGGTGCTGGGAGCGGGGAAGGATGCTTCCGGCGACCGGGAGTCCGGCCGGCCGACGCCATGATGCTCGGTGATCGGTTTCCGGTGAGCGATGTAACGACTCGCGTGCGTCTAACCGATGGATTCGAGCGCGCGACGGGCCAGCAGGCAGGCACCCGCAACCGCGGCCTCGTGTGCGACGGGCTGATCGATCCGCCGGTCAAGCGACTCGGCGAGGAAGCGAACCAGTTCCAGCGATCGCGTCCCCCCGCCGACGGCAACAAACCGTTGCTTCCCGCCGTTCGCGTCGAGCGCATTCGCCAAGCGCCTGACTTCGCCGGCCAGGAGATCCATCTCCGCTCGCATCGCCCCACCGGCCGGGGTGAATGGCGGCCCGAACGCGGCCTCGGCGATCAGTTCGCCAAGATCGCCACCGGGCGCGACCCGATCGCGGCATTGTTCGAGCAGGCCACAACCGCGACCGCTCCAGGCCAGTTGGAAACAGCGGTGATCGTCGAGCGGATGCGGACAGATCGCTCCATCGTCGATCGGCAGGGGCGGGGCTTCGCTGAGCGCCGTGATGCACAACGCCGTTCCCAGGGACAGGCTCACCACGCCAGGGCTGTCGACGCCCGACACCAGTGCCGCCGCGACATGGTCGAGCACCGGCACCGCCACCGGAATACCCGTGGGGAGTCCCAGCGCGTCTGCCGGTTGAGCACCGAGTCGACCCGCGAGGCGATCGGTCCCGGCGAGCGCGGGCAACCATTCCGGCGGAATACCCAGGAGCCCCATTGGCCCGTCCCCCTCCATCCAGAACTGACGATGATGCACATCGTACAGGCCGGCCAGCGACCACAGCGATCCATCGCTGATCACCCCACCACAGAGCCGCTGCACCAGCAGATCGGGCAGCAATCGGGCCGCCGCGGCTCGTTGGATCAGGTCGGGCCGGGTACGTTGCAGAAATCGGAGGATCCCCGCCGCGCAGTAGCCGCCCAGGCGGGTCAAACCCGTGACTTCGGCGATACGCTCCGGCGGGCAGTGGCCATGCAACTCGTCGAGGTCACCCTCGCCGAAGAAGCCCGACCACAGGTGCACCGGCATCAGCGGCGCTTCGTGCCCGTCGACCAGCAGCACCGAGTTGGCCTGGCTGGCGATACCGACGGCGACGATGGCATCGAGATCGACCGACCCGCGCAACTCCCCCACCGCGTCGCACAGCGCCGCCCAGATGCACGGGAATTCGACGCGATGCTGGTCAGCGGCCCGATATCGGCGGGACACGCAGGCAAGGATGCCGCCGTCCCCGGTGCACGAGGCCACCTTGATCGCGGTGGTGCCCAGGTCGATGCCCAGAGTCGTACTCATGACCCGCCTGGCAGCTGGTCCGCGCCGCGCGCCGCCGGCGGCGGCTGGAAAGCGTGAAACTCACGGCAAAACCTGGTCATCTGCTCCACGATGGCCTCGAAAGCCTTTGCTCCGGTCTCAGCCGACGCCACCGTCGGATCGCCGTAGACGCCGCTGGTGGTGGGCTGCCGGCCCCAGGTGGACCAGAATACTCTGCTGCTTCCCGCCATCGTGTCGGTCGAGCAGAAGCCGCTGAAGTGCTTGAGCGCGTCGCGGTTGTCGGCGAGGCTCAGGTCCACGGGATGCCCGAAATGCATGATCAGCGAGGTCTCGTACTCCCCGCCATGGCAGCAGCCGCCCGGGCCGCTGCGCCGGAAGGTCGCGAACTCCGCCCCGATCAGCTTATGCGGCTCGACCACAGCCACATCCACGCCGGTGGCGTCGGCAATCTCGCGGGCCGCGACGACCGCAAGGTGGCTGTGGTGCCCGTGGGCATTGACGATAACAATCTTGCGGAAGCCCATGCGAATGACCGAGCGGCATACCTCCACCAGGAGGTCCATGACCAGCCGCGACGGGAGGGTGAATGTCCCGGCCCACTGCGTCATCACCTGGTTGGAGTAGCCGTAGGCGATGGGCGGCAGCACCAGAGCGGGAACATCGGGCGCCAGCCCCGCCGCTGTGGCCTCGCAGACGCGCTGGGCGATCATCGTGTCGGTGCCGATGGGCAGGTGGTTGCCGTGCTCCTCGGTCTGCCCCAGGGGCAGCAGCAGCAGCGCCCCGGCGTCCGCGGCGGCCTGGATCTGCGGCGACGTGTGGTCGCTGAAATGAAGGCTCATAGCAGTGAGTATACGGCGTCGGGCATGGCGGCGGAAAGAGGGTGCATGCCGCTGCCCGGCAAGCTGTGCACCGCGGGCAGCGCCTCACCCGCCCACGATCTCCAACACGCCGCGCCCGCAGGGCTGGGACGCGACGGTGCCGCCATTGGCCAGCACCACCCGGCGGATCTCGTCATCGCTGTTCGCCGGGCACGCCGAGAGGAAACCGTAGCGCCCGTCGAGCATGCCCAGGTCATTCTCCGAGTCCCCGATGGCCAGCACCGACCCCGCCTCGATGCCGATGCGGGTGGCCGCCTCCAGCAGGGCCCGCCCCTTACAGATCGACTCGTGCCGGAAGACAACGGTCAGCCGGTTGCGGATTCCGAGAACCGGAACTCCCGCGCTCCAGGGTCTTGCCGGTCAGGGCGATGATCGCGCGGCGATCCTCGGTGGCCTCATCGTCGTAACGGGCGAAATCCGCGGCATCGGGCTGCGACGAGAGCCAGGCGCCGATATGCCGCCTGATCGCGGCGAGGTTCTGCCTTTCCAGGGCCAGCAGCGGCTCGTTCCAGGCTTCGTCCGGCTCGAACCGATCACCGCGGCGATGGAAGATGTCCCGCTCGTTGGCGACGAACAGGTGCGGCCACGCAGAGTCACCCGAGAGCCCGGCGGCATGGATGATCGCCTCGATATCCTCCCGCGGCCGGCCGGAGGCGATGGCGATCATCCGGCCGGCGTCGCTCAGCGTGTTCAACCGGGCGACCACCTCGGGCAGCACGGCGTGATCCGGCTCCAGCAGGGTCCCGTCCAGGTCGAGGGCCAGCAGCGACCAGCTCACGAGGCCCGCTCCACCGACGCCCATTGCTCCAGGAACTCGTGCGGATGGGACATGAATCGCAGCCGGGAGGGATTCTCGAGGTACTGCTCGTACACCGGGCGGCGCTGCACGAGGTCGAACTCGGGATAGTCGCGCGGTCGCTGTTCGATCGGCTCGGCGACCTGGGTGTACGAGTGATTCCTGACGCGCGAGCCATCGGCCAGGAAATACCAGGCCCCGCCCCGTCGCCGCCGGACTTCCTCGTAATCAAAGCCCTGCCCCCGGGCACACCAGGCCCCGAAGGCCAGCGGCTCCGGGCCGACGTTGACGGTGAGGTGCACCCAGTCCGGCGGCACGATGACCACATCCCCGGGCGAACAGTGCATCACCCGGCAATCGCTCACCTCCCGACCGGCCTCGCGCTGCATGTACAGCAGCCCGTGCCCATGCCAGAACTCGTACACCTCCGGGTAGCTGACCCCCTGCGGATTACTCGTGTGCCGATGCCCCTGGCTGCGGACGAACTCCCGGCCCATGGCCCCGGCCGCGTAGATCACGCCGCCGTAGAGCAGCCCGTCGCCAACCACGCGCGAGCGGTCGCACTCGCGGCAGAAGTCCATGTAGATGGTGTAGAGCAGGTCCGGGCCCATGCAGTCCGGCTCCATCAGCGATGCCCGAATGGCGTCCAACCGGCGCCGCTCGGCGGGCACGGCATGCATGGACGCGCCGAACTCGAAGGTCAGCGCTGCCAGATCGAGGTCAATGTCAAAGCCGCTCACGGCGGCGACGGAAACTCTGCTCAAGGCACACTCCCCCATGCGGGCCGGGGACTTTCGGCAAATCATGGTATCGTGATTCGGGCAGGCGCCGCAAACGCCGTGGTCCCTGTCTTGCGGTAGTGCCAAGCAATCGAATCGCCGGTATGCTCTAACCCGACTATGAACCGGTTGCCGCAATTCATGTAATGGAGGAGAGCCATGCCAGCCCGATTCTCGTTCTCGATCCCTCGCCGCCCGGCCATCATGGCGAT
>CAYVVX010000003.1:0-8255 GCA_964455315.1 uncultured Planctomycetales bacterium
CACGGGGGCCGGCCGCTACCTTCAATGCGCAGGTTCCAAGTTGAACCGGTGCCACTGCGGGTGGTGGAATGGCTGCTAAAAGCCTGCCGGTCGGCCGCCCTTGCCGGGGTCGCTGGCGCCGATGAGCTGGTCGCCGTCGATCTGAAGCGCCTGCACGACGGCGCCTTCCTTGTCGCTGGAGATGGGGTGGCCGCGGCGCTTCAGGCCTGCGACTACCTCGCCGCCGGGCGGGAAGTCGTTGGTGTTGACCTCGTCGGGCAGCCACTGGTGATGCAGCCGGGGGGCCTGCATGGCGTCCTCCAGGGATTCGCCGTGCTCGATGACGTTGAGCATGACCTGCAGCGTGGCGGTGATGATCCGCGGGCCGCCGGCCGCTCCCAGGGCCAGGATCGGGCGACCGTTTTCGAGGACGATGGTCGGCGACATGCTGGAGAGCGGGCGCTTGCCGGGCGCGGGCAGGTTGGCGTCGGACTGGCGCAGGCCGAAGGCGTTGGGCTTGCCGGGCTCGGCGGTGAAGTCGTCCATCTCGTTGTTGAGCACGATGCCCAGCGACTCGACCATGAGCAGCGAACCGAAGGTGGTGTTGATGGTCTCGGTGGCCGAGACGATGTTACCCCAGCGGTCGGCGACGACATAGTGGGAGGTGCCGTGGTCGTCGGGCAGCGGCTGACCGCAGGCGTCGGGCGGGCAGACGGCGTCCTCACGGATGCGGCCGGCCAGCTCCGCGGCGTAGTCTTCACCGATCAGCTTCGCGACCGGCACTTCCGCGTAATCGGCGTCGCCCAGCCAGCGGGAGCGGTCCGCGAAGGCATGGCGCAGTGCTTCCACAAGGAGGTGAGCGGCGAGACCGGGGTCGCGCCGGCGGATATCGGCGAGCGGCCAATGCTCGAGGATGTTGAGTGTCTCGGCAATGCAGACGCCGCCGGAGGATGGCGGAGGCATGAGCAGAATGTCGAAGCGGTCGCGGTAGTTCAAGCGGATCGGCTCGCGCCAGGCGGGCCGGTACGCGGCGAGGTCGGCGGCGGTGATGATGCCGCCGGCGGCCTGGACGGTCGCGGCCAGGGCTTCGGCGGGCTCGCCCTGGTAGAGGTAATGCCATCCTCCCGCGCCGATGGCCCGCAGGGTCTTCGCGAGGTGCGGGCGGCGGAGGATCATGCCGGCTTCGGGCTTCCGGTCGCCGAACAGCACCTGCTCGCGCAGGGTGGCGGTCATCGGGGCCAGCGCGGGGTGGTCCGCGATGTGCTTTTTCGCCCCGCGGATGCCCCACAGGTAGCTGCTGTCGATCGGGAAGCCCTCCTCGGCGAGCTTCGCGGCCGGGGCGGTCAGCTCCTTCCACGCCAGCCTGCCGAGCCGTTCATGCAGCGCGCCGTGTCCGGCCAGCAGGCCGGGCACGCCCACGGCCAGCCCCCCGAACTCGCTGGGCGGATAGCCGGGATCGTGCCGGCGGGCGCGCACGAACATGTCCGGGGTGGCCGCGGCCGGGCCGCGTTCACGGCAGTCGACGATGTACACTTCGCCGGAGGCCATGCGGACCATGGTGAACCCGCCGCCGCCCAGGCCGGTGCTGTAGGGTCGGGTCACCCCGAGAGCCAGCGAGGTCGCGATGGCCGCGTCGACCGCGTTGCCGCCCGCGCGAAGCACCTCGAGGCCGGCCTGGGACGCGTAGGGGCTGTGGCTGGCGACCATGCCGTGCGATCCGACAGCGAGCCAGTCGGGGGTGTCGCGGTCGGGATGTGTGGCGATGGATTCCTGGCCCAATGCACCGCCGGAAGACAACAGGCCGACGAGAAACAGCCAGCCGAGCAGCACTCGCCCAGGCCACATACCGCGCTGATGGATCGCAGCAACGCCACACAGCTTCGCAGCCGAAGTGGAAGTCTCCAACGTACGAACGCGTCCCCGTATCATGGGTACTCCAATTGGTGTGATCACTTGAACGGCCGGGGCGGCAAGGTCCGGCGCAATTGCCGGGCATGTTCGGCTATCGAAGCGGCAGATAGCGGACTTGCCCCTCCCATTCATTTGGAAGGCTGCATTCGGCGATCAGGCGGACATCCTCAATGACGTGTCCCACTGCCAGACCACGGCCGATCTCGAAAACGCCTGGCATCGGCAAGCCGGCCACAACACGCTCGTAAGCATAATGCGTCATGGTAGTCGCGTCATGAGTGAGGATCACACGCTGTGCTTGCGCGGCCCATTCCAAGACGGTCGCATCGTCGGCCGATTCCAGATTGATGTCCTGAACACGGACCAGATCAACGTCGGGACTACGCCTGCGAATTCCACGGACGATGTCGTAATTGAGATTCTCGTCGGCCAGGAACCGCAACATGTCTCTACCCCTGGCCGCGCTGACGGGCTTGCAGGCGGTTGCGCACACCGTTCGGATCGAACCGGGCTTCGTTCTCCCGGCGCGCCTTGTCAGCTACCTGTCGGCGTTGCGCGAGGTAGGAGTCCACGTCAACCTGGTGGTACAGGTAGTAGCCGATTACCGAGTACACGTCCGCGAGCGTGAGCGAAGGATACTGATCCGCGATGGATTCGGGGCTGGCTCCGTCATGAAAAGCGGCAATCACGGTATCCAGGGTGACACGCGTGGCGCCGATCCGAACGACGCCGTCCAAGCCACTGGCCAGGGGAGTGGGTTGATCGGTCAAAACCAGCGACATCGCGACCTCCTTTCTGCGCGATCGTGCATTACCCTTCCCATTGTACTCATCCGGCTTCGCCGTTACAGCCTTGAATCCCCCGCAACACCGGGAGGCATTGGAGAGATTGCCTGCTCCAGGCTCACCGGGCTTGTGAATCATCCGCCCCCGACTATCATGATTCCCGTGGGCAGACTTCACATGGATGTGACGGCGCGTCGCCCGCTGGCGGCGATATCGGTACTGCTGATCGCTCTGGCCGCGGCCAGCGCCGAGCTTTCCGCGCAGGCTGCCGACGCCCCCCCCACCGCGAGCGCCCCGGCGACCACCTCGGCACCAGCCACCGCTCCCGCCACGACCACGGCCACCACGTCCTCGCCGGCCGAACTCCAGGAAACGGAAGCCGAGAACAAGCGGAAGCTCGCCGAACTGCTGGCATTGGAGGCCCGCGGCGAGATCGCCGAGCTGGACGAGCGGCTCAAGGGCATCCGCGAGGATCTTGACGAAGCCACGGCGGCGCGGAGGGACACCCGGCGGCTGCAGGATGACCTCGACTACTGGAGCCGCCGGCTGGAGTACGCCCAGAAGCGGCTGGAGATCGCGGATCTTCAGCGCGTCGCCGGGGAAGAGAAGGCGGCGATGTTCAAGCTGCAGCAGCGGCTGGAAGGCACCCAGGCCGAAGTGGCGTCGCTGCAGGACGCCATGGTCGACGAGCCTCAGAAGGCGCGGGACAAGCTGGCGGTCGAGTACCGGGAGAAAGCCGCGCAGGCCGGTGCGCAGGCCGCGGAACTCGAGGAACGCGTCGAAGCCCAGCGGCCCGTGATCGACGCCCTGAAACAGTCCATCTCCGAGGTGGACGCCGACGAGAAGGCGCTGGAGGATCGCGCCTCGGACGCTCTCGCGGCCCAGGGGTTCCAGTACGACACCTTCCATCACAAGCGGATGCGCCGTCACTTCGCCGAGAAGCGGCAGCAGATCGACCTGATGATCACGACCAGGGAGAACACCATGTTCGCGATCATGCGGCAGGCGACACTGTATCGGCGGCTGGCGGAAACCTACGAGCTGGCGGCGCTGATCCTGGCGCCGCCACAGCCCAGTTTCCTGGAGCGGCATCGCAAGATCATCGACTCGCTCAAGATCCTGGCGGGCATCGTCGTGGCCAGCTACATCGTCCGGCTGCTGGTCGGCCTGGCCGAGCGCGGAGCCCGCCACGCGGACCGCGTGATCACGTCGCCGAGTTTCTCGGCCAAGCGGATGGGGACGCTGGCCAGCTTCGCCGGCAGCCTGATGAAGCTGTTCATCTGGGTGTTCGGGCTGGTGTGGATTCTGGACGTCTACGGCATCGACCCGGCGAAGACGACCGGGGCGCTGGGGCTGGTGGGCCTGATCATGGCCGGCATGTTCCAGCAGATCGTCATCGACTTCATCAAGGGGCTCGACATCATCGCCGGGCGTCACTACAACGTCGGCGACTTCATCGAGGTGGACGGCAAGTTCGGGCACGTGATCGACTTCAACGTCAAGCATACCCGGCTGCGGACGCTGTCAGGGCAGGAGCTGAACCTGCCCAACAGCCGCTGCATCCCCTCGCGTCGGTTTCCTGACGGCTTCGTGGACAACTACGTCGACGTACCACTCAAGTCACGGACGGACGCCACGCGGGTCAGACGGCTGATCGAACCGATCTGCATGGAGCTCAACCAGCGGCTGGAGCCGCTCAAGGAGCAGCCGGAGTTCACCCATCGCTTCGATCTGCCGGGCAACCGGGCGGTGCTGCGCTATCGCCTGCGGGTGCTGCCGTCCTGCGGATGGATCATCACCGATCACTTCATCCCGTCCATCAAGCGCGTCCTCGGGGAGCACAGCGTCGAGCTGGCCGGGGAGCCGACCTTCTTCTTCATCAACCGCATCCAGACCTTCCGCAGGCTGTTCAGCCGGGAGCTCACCGAGCAGGAGATCCTGCAGGAAGCCGCCGACCTGGTATCACCGACGGTGAAGAAGGCCGAGTCGGACGTGGAGGGTCAATCGGTCCCGACACCGACGCAGGGCGGCAGACCCGCCGCGGAAGGCAAGCCGGCGCTGGAGGGCAGACCGGTCACGGCGGAGGAAGCGTCGCGGGAGGAGAAGCCGGCGGTGGGATGAGGAGTCAAAACAGGACTCTCTGGCTGGTTCAGCGCGGCTTCCAAATGATCAAGTCAGGGACAGCGTCAAAGTCATCGTCATTGGTAGCCAGATTCGTCAATTGGTTGCTCCGCATCGTGGCGACAATCAATGCGTCGTTGGTCAGCAGGCCGTGCTGTCGGCTGAGTTCGGCGGCGTCAGTAATCGACTGAGCATCCGTTGCCAGCAGGCGAAGCCGAAGCGCCTTGATCTGGACGGCAGCCTGCAGCGGGGCATGGAGTTCGCGGACCCGCAACAAGTGACGCTGGAGCCACGACACGACACCCCGATCAAGCCTGAACCGCTCCTGTGCCTCGATGCACATCACCCGATGCACGGCATCAGCGAGACAGGCAGTGGTCGTAGCTGCGTCGATATCGAGCCGCTTCACTCGTTCAAGGAAGTGCCGGCAGATGGTGCTCGACTCGCCGATCTCCACCAATTGGTAGACGAGAATGTTCGCATCCAGAAAACAGCTTGATCCGTCAGGCAGGTCCAGCGGCATGGATCAGGAGTTCTCCAGGCCGGCCTCAACATCGTGGATCAGACGCTTTGCGGCGTCCGGATTCGAAGGGGTCAATACGGAGTGCAAAGGGGCTTCGTCACCCGGCTTGTGTATTTCTGTTTCCACATGAATGATCAAAGTGCGGTCGCGGGGCAGATCGATGGGTTGCTCAGGAATCAACGCCTTGCCATCAAAGCGAGCTCGTATTGCGACCATAGCAGCACCTCACAAGTGAGTATAGACTCCCGATCGATGGGCCGCAAAGCAAAACACCTGCTTCAGGGACGGCGGGCCGGCGCGGCCAGTGGCAATTCAGCCGCCCCGCCACCGGAAAGACATGGCTACTGATGCCCGCTCATCACCTCGCGGAGCGAGGGCGGCGTCATCATCCGGGCGAAATCCTCGTCGTCCGGCACGTCGCTGATGGCCCGCGCGGGCACCCCTACCACGGTGGTCAGCGGCTCGACATCGTGGATGACCACCGCCCCCCCGCCGATGACCGCTTCACAGCCGATCCGCAGGCACTGCAGCACAGTGGCACCAATCCCGACGAACGCGCCCGATTCGACCATCACCCGGCCGGCCAGGCGGGCCCCGGGGCAGATGTGGGCGGCGGTGCCGATCATCGACTCATGGTCCACGATGCAGCCGGTGTTGAGGATGACCGAGTCGCCGATCTGGCAGTGGGCACAGACCAGGGCCCCGGCGGCGATGACCACGTTGCGGCCGAGGGCCACGTTGTGGGCCAGGTTGGCCGAGGGGTGGATGGCGTTGATCAGGGGGACACCCAGGGCGTCGATACGGTCGGCAAAGGCGCGGCGGATGCCGTTGTCGCCGATGGCAACGATGGCGCCGGCAAGGCCTTCGTCACGAAGCCCGGGCAGCCGGCCCAGGTCGCCGAGAATGGGCAGCCCGTCCATGCGCCGCCCCCACGCACCCTGGTTCGAATCGAGGAACCCGATGACCTGGTGATGCCCGGCCCGGATGAGGATGTCCAGGACCACCCGGCCGTGGCCGCCGGCGCCGACGATGACGCAACGCGGGGGTTGAGAAGGGGCATCTTGCATGGTAATTCCCTTATCGGACGGGACGGGGAGCGGCTGAACATTTTCACCGGTTCAGCGTATCAACCCGAAACCGGCTGAATCTGCGCTATGGCCTCCACCGCACCAGCCCCCGGGGCCGGGTGACGGCAGGGCCACCTGCCCGGGCGGGACCCGAAGGCACCGCGCGGCGACCAAAGCGCGGCTCGGCTTCGGCCGATAAGGATGGGGCCAAGGGCACAAGTCGATGCCTGGTAAGCAGTTGCCGCGCCGCGGTGCATTTCGGGCTGACCGGAGCGCCGTCCCAGTTCGGGGTTCATGCGGGCTACCAGCGTGTCAACCGCTGCCGCGGTTCGGACGCAAGTTCTTGACTGTAAGGAATTAACGATCGACAATGCCGGCCGGGCATCACCCGCAAAGCCGGCATGGAATCAGGCCGACCGCGAAGGTCGAAGAGGACGCCGACCCATGAGTACGATTGACCAAGAGCCACCCCCCGCGACCGTTACGCGGCGCGGCGCGGCCGGCAGTGCCGGCTTCATCTCCTGCCTGGTGCTGCTCTGCGGGCTGACGGCGGCGTTTCACCTGCTGACCGGGCAGATGCATGTCATCAAGAAGCCGGTGCCGCTGAAGAAGCCGCTGAACGATCTCGTCCATGCGGCGTTGAGCCCTTACAAGGTGGAGCGTGTTCAGCAGATCCCGGCCGAGACGATCGACCGGCTGGGCACCCGGGACTACATCCAGTGGATCCTGAGCGACCCGGATCGGAACTCCCCGCTGCGGGGGATGCCGATCAGCCTTTTTGTGACTTACTACACGGGTCAACCGGACCAGGTGCCGCACGTCCCCGACGAATGCTACGTGGGCAGCGGCTTCAAGATCGCCCGCGACGCCGCGCCGAAGATCGCGATCCCGGCGCTGGGCCCGGAGGTGGCCGTTCCCTTCACCCTGCTGGAATTCGAGCGGGACGATATGCTGCGTGGCAAGCAGTACACGACGGTCATGTACACGTTCAAGGCCAACGATTCCTTCACGGCGACCCGCGACGGCGTGCGCTCCGTCCTGGGGGATCCCGGGGCAACCCATGCCTACTACTGCAAGGTGGAGGTGAGCACGGCGATGCCCAGCGACCAGCCCATCGGGCAGGAGGCCTTCGTGGAGGGCATGACGGACTTCCTGCAGGTGGTCATACCGGTACTGGTTCGCGATCACTGGCCGGACGATGCCGACCTGATCGCGCCGGTGGTTTCCGGCAACGCGGGTGAACCCGTGCCGACAACCACGCACTGATCGGCTATGCTCTGCCCGGCGGCGGGAAGGGCCTGGCCGGCGAGCCGGCTGAATGACCCGGTCCCCCGGCTCGATCGGCCGAGAGTGCAGGCCGCGTGGGCCCTGTCCGGTAAGCGATAGCGCATATTCGTCTCGCACCGCCGACGTCGCGGGGCGACCATTCATCATCGAGGAAGAGAACAAGAGAGCTGACATGGCGAAACGACTGAACAAGAATCTGGTGGCGGGGCTGACCATCGCGGGGATGCTGCTGATGACCGTGGCGATGGTGGTGGTGGTGCGGCTGCTGCCGAATATGAACCCCGAGGAGCTGGTCAAGCGCGCCGAGGCGTCCGCCGCCAGGGGCGACTACGAGGACGCGGCGAAGTCCTACATGGCCGCGTACAGCCACGCCCGCAAGGCGGAGCTGCCCAAGGCAACCAGCAACAGCTACATGATCTCCGCGGGCCAGATGATGCTGCGCGCCGGCCGGGCGCAGGAAGCACGCGATAAGTGGAGGATTGTGCTGCTGGACGACCCGGGGAACGAGCCGGCCCAGGAGGAGTTGCTCAAGCTCGTACTGGAATATGCGGAGATCCTGGGCACGGCCAGACAGAACTGGAC
>CAYVVX010000003.1:8265-15063 GCA_964455315.1 uncultured Planctomycetales bacterium
GAACTGGACCCAGGTCCAGGAAGAAGCGCAGAAGCTGCTCACCATCAACACGGAGAGCCCGCTGGGAATGTATGCCCTGGGGCGGGCCCTGCTGGAGCTGCGAACCGAGCGCACGCAGATCATCGCGGATGTCATCGAAATGGAAATCGTGGACGTCCTGAGCGCGCCCAATCCGAACTGGACCCGGGTCCAGGAATTGGTGGATGAGCTACTCGAGCTCAATCAAAACAGCTCGCTGGGGAAGTACCTGAAGGAGGCGCTGCCGGAATTGCGGAGCGGTCGCACACCGACCACCGCGGATGGCAACGAATCCAAGAACCCGGTTGAGATTGCCAAAAGCAAGATCGACCCGAACAACCCGATACCCCACCTCAGGAAAGCCGTTGAGGTGGCCAGGAAAGCGGACGCCGAGACGCAGACAGGCGACCCGGGGGCTGAGCCGGCCGGTCCGGAGATCAGCAAAACACTCGTCGATGCCAACGCGCCGGCTCCGCGGATCCAGTCGACCGACGCCCTGGCGCGATGCTACCTGACGCTGCACGATCCCACCAAGCCCAATGAGCCCGGGCAGGATCTGGCGACCTGCGCCACGAGGGCTCTGCAGCAGTACCAGGATCTATTCGACAATCCCCCTCCCAGCGATCGACGGCTGGCCCGGGCGTACCGGCTTCGCGGGCAGTTCCGCCTGCTGATCCGCGGGCAATTGGAGGTCGAAAGGAACTTCAAGAGGGAAGAGGCCAGGACGAGGGGCATCGCCTTCGACCCCGCCGACTACGATCGGCGGATGGGCGAGACCAGCCAGGCCGCGCTGGCGGACCTGGAAAAATCGCTCGAACTGACTCCGAAGAACGACCAGGGACAGCCGACCGATATCGAGTCGCTGACGGCACTGGGCGCGTACTGGCAGACCCTGCGTTCGCTGGCCAGCGATGCCAACGACAAGACGAAGCCCGACCCGGCAGCCCGCCAGGCGGAGGAGGCCGGCTTCCGGAAGAAGGCGGAGGAGTACTATCGCGAGGCGATCGCGGTCGATCCCAGTCACTTTGTGCCCTATCTCCAGCTCGCCGCTCTCTACGCCCAGCAGGGCGAGTTCGAGAAGGCGGTCGGCCGGGACGAGGACGGGAAGCCCATTGGGGTGCTGGTCATCCGCATGGACAAGGGGTTCGATCGCAGCCATTACCTGGGCTGGCGCGACCGGTACTACATGATGCAATTGCGCGAGAACGCCTTCCGGATGCTCATCTGGTGGCTGGACGCCGAGGGGCCCAAATTCACGAATGAAAAAGAGCGAACAGCGTTCAGGCAAACCATCATCGCCCGATGCAAAAACCTCCACGCGATCACCATCGCCGAATCTCCCGAGGGCGAGAAGGATCTCCGGGCCATGTTCATGAAGGCCAGGTGGCTGGCGCTCGAGGGGCAGGACAACCTGGCCATCGAGCGCCTGGTGGAGGTGGACACGCTGATGGAGCCGAAGGCGCGCGAGGTCAGAATGATGCTGGCCAGGCTCTATCTCAGGAACGAATTGGCCGGTTCGGCCGAACAGGTGCTGACCGACACCATCTATTCCCAGGGTATTCTGAGGACCGATGTCGAAAGGGAAGAGGCGCTCAGCCTGCTGGCCCAGGCCTATGCCCGGCAGGCCGCGTGGGACAAGGCCATCAACGTGGCCAATGACGCGCTGGCCATCAATCCGAACAACATGCAGGCCCTGACCGCGGCGCAGCTCGCGTACGCCGGCAAGGGGGATACCGCGTCAGAGCAGCAGGTGGTTGCCCGCCAGCGCGAAGTCATCGGCGTCGGCGCCGAGTCGATCCCCGCGTTGCTCCAGGACGCCGCCATCCTGTTCGGGCGGGCCCGCACCGCGGACGGTGTCGACGCCGCACTGATGGCGGAGGCGGAGAAGAAGTACGAGCAGGTTCTCCACCTGCAGCCTCATAACCTCGCCGCCCTGCGGACGCTGCTGAACATGCTGGCGGCCCGCGGCGGACAGGATGCCCGCATCAAGGAGTTCATCGACCAGGCCGAGGTGGCCGCGAAGGAAGCTGAGGCCGCCGCGACCCAGCCGGAAGGCGCGACGACAGCGGATCGGGACCTGGCCACGCTCCAGCAGATCGACTACCTCCGCATCGCGTTCGATCCGTCGACCAGCGATGAGGAGAAGCTCAAGCGTTCGGTGCAACTGATCAAGGAGTCGAACACCGACCCCTACGAGCGGGCCAAGGAACTCTTCCTTCTGTACCGCCAGCTTCCCAACCACACCGAAGACGCCTACGCCCGGATCAAGGAGGAGTTGAGATTGTTGCCAGGGGAGGGTTGCGAAGTATGGGGTCGGGTCACTAACAAATGGGAGAAGGAGAGGAATGTAATCGTTCCGGCGCTGTTTGAACTGGCCCTGGAGCGGAAGGACTGGTATCGCGCGAAGGAATGTGAGAGCATCGCGGCGAAGCACCGGGATATCGACCCGTCCGGCGGGCACCTGTTCCGCGGCCGGCTCCGGCTGGCCGAGGCCAAGGATGCCGAGGAAAAGCTCGCCGAGGAAAGGCTCGCCGAGAAAAAGCTCGCGCTGAAAAAGCTGGCCGAGGAAAAGTACGCCGGGGCGGCCAACGCGTTCCGCTCCGGCATCGGCGAGGTCCCTTCGGTGGTGGAGCTGCACATCGGGCTCGGCCAGGCGCTGATCAAGCTGGACCTCCCCGGTGCCCGGTCGGCCTTCGAAGAGGCGGTCCGGCGGAGCCCACGGAATCAGCGGGCGGTGCTGGGCATGGCCCTGACCGCCACGCTGGCCGGCGACCGGGCCACCGCCGACAGGTACCTGGACATCTGTGCTCAGCTTACGCCGAACAACCCCTGGGTCCGGCAGCAGCTTCTCGAGCGCCAGCAGCGGGCCGATCCCGCGGCCGGCATCGCCGAGCGCGAGGAGCTGCGTTCCAGGGAGCCGAACAACTTCGACAACCTCGTCCAGCTTGCCGACCTGTACACCCGCCAGAATCAGCCCGCCAAGGCGGTTGAAGTTTTCGAGCAGGCGATAGCGCTGGAGGCGGGCAAGCACAACCTGCCGCTCGCCCAGGCGTACGTGCGGGCGCTGCACTCCACCGACCCGCCGCAGCCGGAGAAGGCGGAGGCGTTCCTGAAGCAACTGCTGGCCGAAGTCGATGACCCCCAGCGCAAGGCGGCGACGCAGCTCCTGCTGGCCGAGCACACCCGCATCCTGGCCATGCAGCAGCAGGAGGGAGGCCCGACGCTCAAGGACGCCGACGCGAGCTTCATCGCCGCCGCGGGCCTGTCCGACGCCCCGGAAGTGCGCATGGACATCGGCAACTTCTTCCAGGCCACGGCCAACCTGGGCGAAGGCCGCGTCCAGCAGGCCCGCGAGTGGTACCGCAAGGGCATCGCGGAAGCGGAGAAGAACAAGGATAACCCGCTGGTCAACCAGCGGCTTCGCCGGCTGCTGATCAATTCGCTGTCCTCCGGCGCGGAGCCGGACCTGGACGCGGCGGAGCGGGAGGTTCAGGCCTATCGGAAAGCGTTTCCGAGCGACGCCGACGGGCTACTCTTCGCCGCCGATCTTCAGAGCCGCAAGGGCTTTGACGTCGCGGCGCTCGAGCTGCTGGACCAGTTCGTGGAGAGAGTGCGGGAGCAGCCCGAAGGCTGGTATCGCCGCGGCAACCTCCAATTGCGACGGAGCCAGTGGGCCAGAGCCATCGCCGACCTCCGCGAATGCAAGAAGCTGGCCCCGGCGTACGCGGGGTATCGGCCGCGACTGCTGCTGGCGGTCGCCCTGAGCCGTTCCGGCGACCCGAACGCCGCCATCGCCGAGCTGCAGTCCATCATCGCGGAGAACGAGAACGTTCGCGACGCCTACACGGCGCTGTTCTCCC
This sequence comes from uncultured Planctomycetales bacterium, assembly GCA_964455315.1. GTDB lineage: Bacteria > Planctomycetota > Phycisphaerae > UBA1845 > PWPN01 > CAYVVX01. The sequence continues at coordinate 12,144 of CAYVVX010000003.1, forward strand.
ACTATGTCGAGCTGAAGCGCTGGCAGCCGGCCATCACCCTGGCCGAGGAGCGCATCCGCAAGCAGCCGGACGAGCCGATGTGGTACGGGCTGCTGGCCAGGGTGCATCGGGCCCAGGGCAACGGTCCGCAGGCGGTGGCGCTGGGCATCACCGCGGCCGAGAAGAGCAAGCTGGAAGGATTCGCGGTTCGCGAACTGCTGGACACCTATATGCAGTTCAGCCGGTTCGATGATCTGCTGGCGTACGTGCAGAAGAACGTCCCGGACGCCTCGTCGCATTTCGGGATGGCCGTCCGCGTGGCCAGCGCCCACGCCGGCCGGAACGATGCGGATAAGGCGGTCGAGTGGTACGCGATCGCCGCGGCGACCCCGGACAGGGACCTGGACACGATCTCGCAGGCTGTCCATGCGGACCTCAAGTCTCGCATCAAGGCCGACGCGATGATCGCCGCCGCGGACAAGCGGATGGCGTCCAACCCGGAGGATAGTGCCGCGCGGCTGGCGCGCGTGATCGTGGTGAGAGCCTCGGGCGATGGACAGGCCGCGACCGCGGTGATCGACGAGACCCTCAAGGCCGTCACGGGCGAGGACGCCGCCTCGGTCGCCGAGCGGGTGTACCTGATCCGCGAGAAGGCCACCATCGCGTATGAGGAGAAACGTCTGGAGGAGGCCCGGAAGCTCTACGAGCAGACCCTGGCCATCGATCCGGATGAAGTGATCGCGCTGAACAACCTGGCCTACCTGCTGATGGAGGAAATGAACAAGCCGCAGGAGGCGCTGCCGCTGGCCCGCAAGGCGGTCAAGAACGCACCCGGTATCCCGGGGATCGCCGATACGCTGGCCTGGAACCTGGTGCTGGTCGGCGAGTACGACGAGGCCATCAACGTCATCCGCACGGCGATCGCCGACATGCCGAAGCCGATGTCCAGCGCCCACTACCACGCCGCGGAAGGCTTTCTCCGCCGCAGCCAGCAGCCGGACAATCCCTTCGCGGAACAGGATCGCGAAGAGGCTCGCATCGAATGCCGGCGTGCTCACGAACTGATCATGCAGTCCGGGCGGGACGCGGAGGGCGTGCTCGACAAGATCGTCGCCCAGGGCGAGAAGCTCGGGCTCAGCCTCAGCAGCGACCTTCCGGAGATCGCGACGCCATGAGCCCGGGGTCCGGGCCGGCACTGCCCGCCACGTCGCGGGCCTTCGTGGTCGACGGCGGCGGGCGCGGGCGGATCGAGCGGCTGCCCATTCCACCGGTCGGCGCGGATGATGCCCTGGTTCGCATGGAGGGCATCTACGGCTGCGCCGGCGGCGATACCATCGTCTACAGCGGCAAGCATCCCCATTCGCTGAGTTCCTACCCGCTGGTGCTGGGGCACGAGGGGGTGGGGGTGATCGCGGCCATCGGCGCCCGGGCGGAGCAGCGGCGCGGGCTCCAGGTCGGCGACCGGGTGGCGGTGGAGGTGATGGTGCCGTGCGACCCGGCGGCGGCGGATGCCTGCGGGCCCTGCCGCGGCGGGGATTACCAGCTCTGCGAGCGCAACCGCCAGCACGGAGTGTCCATGCCCCGGTCCCTGGAACACGGGCTGTGGGGCATGTATGCCGACTATCTGATGGTCCATCCGCTGGCCATCACCCATCGCATTCCCGCGAAGGTGAGCATGGAGAACGCGGTGGCGACGGCGTTCCTGGCGAACGCGGTCCGCTGGACGCACATCAAGGGCCAGGTCCGGCAGGGTGAGTTCGTGGCGGTTTTCGGACCCGGTCCGCAGGGGGTGGGCAGTTGCGCGGTGGCAAGGTACCTGGGGGCGACACCGATCCTGGTCGGCATCGCCGCCGATGATGCCCGGTTCGAAATCGCCATGCGGATCGGGGTGGTCGCGCCGGATCACTGCATCCGCTCCGACCGCGAAGATGTTGCCGCCCGGGTGGCGTCGCTCACCGGCGGGCGCGGGTGCGACCTGGCCATCGAATGCTCCGGCGCGGATGCCGCGGTGGGGCCGTGGCTGGAGGTGCTGCGCAAACACGGGCGCGGGGTGTTGTGCGGCTATCACGGCGGAAGGATGGTCAGCGTGGCCATCGACAAGGTGTCGACGAAGGAACTCACCCTCCTGGGGGCGTGGGGTCAGGCGGGCGGGTTCCCGCTGGCGATCGAGATGCTCGAGCGGGAGGCGTTCGACTTCGCCCCCATGATCACGCAGCGGTTCAGCATCGAACAGCTCAATGACGTCATCCCCCAACTCAAGGATCCGTCAAAGATCACCATGAAGGCGTTGATGCGGCCGTAGCGTCCGTTGATCCTGACAGGCTCGTCGAGCTTATTCGTCGGTCAGAGCGGTGATCGCGGTCACGTTGGCGGCGTTGTACTGGACGATCTGCTCCGCGGCGGTTCCGTTGGCGGGGATCAGGGCCCGGACGATGCCGTTGCCGCTGTTGTACCACCAGACGCTGCTGTTGGCGGACGTCTTGATCGCGGGGTGGTTCTTGGTGGGATCAGTGGACACGATGAACGCCGGATCGGTCACGCCGGAGAACAGCGGGTTCCGGGGGATGGCGCCGCCTTCGAACATGGCCGCGGTGAGGGCCGCGGGGTAGACGCCGGAGCTGGCCTTCTCGACGCTGACCTTGCGGGTCATGGCCCGTACGACGATGGCGGTGGAATTGGTCCGCCCGTCATCCGCGGCGGAGGTGAACTGCGGGATGATCGCCGCCGCGAGAATGCCGAGGATGATGACCACGATCAGCACCTCGACGAGCGTGAAACCCGAACTCTTCCTTGCCATGTTGCCTGCTCCACTTGTCACCTGCGTCACATCCAGCAATCAGAAGCCCCGGACATGGGGATTGTCGGATACCCCTGCGGGGGTGCTTACCTAAAATGGGCGGGAGTGAAGAATCTTCAGCACGACGACGTCCAGGGGGTCAGC
>CAYVVX010000003.1:15073-15350 GCA_964455315.1 uncultured Planctomycetales bacterium
AGCAAGGGGGTATTATCGGGCATGGAATGACTGCCCCGATGGGGAATGGCGGGAGTTACTTCCTTTTTCTGGAGGGTCGGGTGGAATCGTCGGCGACGGACAGGTTCAGAAGGTGGACAGCAGCCCGCCGTCCACGTAGAGCGTGGTTCCGGTAATGTAGGTCGCGTCCGGCCCGGCCAGGAAGGCAATGGCGCCGGCGATCTCCTCCGGTTGCGCGGCCCGGCGCAGGGGCAGGTGATGACCCTCCACATAGTTCTTCCGGAACCAGTCGGAGTGC
>CAYVVX010000003.1:15360-28886 GCA_964455315.1 uncultured Planctomycetales bacterium
CCGTCGGCGCTCACGCTCATGGGCGTATCCACGAAGCCGGGAGCGACCGCGTTGACCAGGATATGGCCGGCGGCGAGATCGACGGCCAGCCCGCGGGTGTACTGCTTGAGGGCCCCCTTGGCGGCGGCGTAGGCCGATGCGCCGCGCTCGGCGACGCAGTCGTGAACACTGGTGACGTTGATGATCCTGCCCCCTTCGGGAGGCATCAGCGGGACGATGGCCCGCACGCAATGAACCGCACCGTCGAAGTTGATCCGCAGGGGCGCCTGCCACTGGGCCAGCGGCGCGGTGACCGGATCGGCGGCCGCGCTGATGGCGGCGTTGTTGACCAGGATGTCGACGCGGCCCCAGGCGTCACGCAGGTTCGCCGCGCCGCGCTCCACCGCGCCCGCGTCGGAGACGTCGACGCTCATGGCCAGGTGCCCGCGGCCGGGAAGCTCGGCCAGGGCCCCTTCCAGCACGTCGCGGCGGCGTCCCCATAACGCCACCACCGCGCCGTCGCGGGCAAAGCGGATGGCCGCGGCCTTGCCGATGCCGGTGCCGCCGCCGGTGATCACCGCGTAGCGATCCTTGAATGTCATGGGGTCGTGTCTCCGGCATGAGGCCCGCGGTCGTGCCCGTTTCCGCAGGTCGCGGTCAGTTGCAGGGGATGCAGGCTTCCCACAGCGCACATCGACCGTACCGGCTGGCGGCGGGCGTGTCCACCGGGTCGCTTTCGCGGCGGGGTCGGGTCATCGGGGGGCGGAGGAGGGCATCTTCCAGGCGACGCTCCCGGAGGAGCGCAGGTTTTCCCAGAAGCTGGTGCCGAGGGTCAATGCGCCTTCGCAGCCGGCGCCGTCGGATTCGTTAACGGCCAGATCCCAGCGCAGAGGCTCGTCCGTCGGCGGTGCGGGCAGGCGCGAAAGCTCGATGGCCAGCTCGTAGACGGTCTCGCCCAGGCGGTCATCGCGGCGCACCGCGACGTCGACGCCGGGGAGGGCTCGGGGCGAGGCCGTCCTGGTCGGCAGCCACGACGGGGGCTCGACCGACAGGACATGATGCAACCAGGCGGGTCCGTCGGCGGTGTCGAAGGAGGCGATCGACGCGAACGGCGGCTGGCCGGTGAACACCAGCGGGAGATGATCCACGCAGGCGATGATCATACCCAGGGAGGGTTGATCCGTTTCGGTGGCGGGCCCGAAGCGCACCCGGAGGCTGTCGCCGCGCCAGGGCGGGCGGTGCGGACCGGCATCGTGGATGTCATCCCGGACATGCACCGCAAGGTAGAGCCGCCGGTCATCGCGCGCCGCGGCGACCGAAGCGGAGAGGTCGCCGGCATCCAGCGGCAGCCGCGGCGTGCCGGGGGTGAACAGCGCGGGATCCGGCAGCCAGTCGCGCGGTGCCGACAGCACGCGCCAGCCTTCCGCGGGCCAGTCGCCGAGGTCGGAGTCGATCGCCCGCGGTCCGGCGCCCAGGGCGACGTCCGGCGCGTGGCCGCGTTGCCAGTCGGCGGCGATGCGCAGCGCGGCGATGGCGAAGGGGTCGGCGCGATCCTGCTCAACGGTCACCTCCCGGGGCGACGCGCCCGCGGGCGACTCGAACCGGTAAAGGTAGCCGTTGTCCGACACGATGAGCCGGCCGTCGTGAGCTTCGACGCGATGGATACCACCGGCCAGCAGATCAAACTGCCCGGTGATGGCGCCGTCCGTCCGGCGCAGAGCGAAGATGGTGCCCTGCACCTTCGAAGTGCGGTCGTGGGGCGGGCCCAGTTCGCGCTGAACGGCAACGTAGAGCTCCTGCTTGCCGAGCGTCATGGCCTGAATCTTGCCGCCCAGCGAAGGCGTCTCCCAGAGTTCCTTGAGCGGCGACACGGTGGCGACGAAAACGCGGTCGGCCCACCCGCAGTACTGCACGTTGTCTTCTTCATCGATGAACCATCCGTGGCGATAGGAGCTCATCTCGAGCTCGGGCAGCGTGAGAATCCCGACCGGTCCGCCGCCGTCCTTGAACCACAGGTGGTCGCCCTGGAGCACGAGTGATGCGAACCCTCCCCGCTGATGCCGGCGCTGCCTGACAATCTGGCCGCCGGCAAAGTCTATTTGCAGGACCAGTCCGTGATTGACCACCACGAAGGGAGCGCTGCGCCCCAGGTTGGACAGGGGATAGCTCGCGGGGAGTACCGGACCATCCGGCTTCCCCGGCGACAGCTCGATCTCCTTGAGCGTCTGACCGGAGGATGAATTCAGCAGTTGCGCCGTTGCCGGAGCCTGGGTGAACAGCCCAATCCCCTCCGGCAGATGACACAGCCCGCGCACCAGGGTGGTACCCAGATCCCGCTGCCAGCGCGGCCTGCCGGTGTCGAGATCATACACCTCCAATCGCCCGGGAGTGTGCCAGACCACCACGTCGTCGCCGACGAAGACCCCTCCTGTCCCGCGCTCGTGGCCCATCCCCGCGGAGGACACCTCCCAGCGGACGGCCCCGGTGAAGGCATCCAGGCAGCGCAGGCTTCCGTGAGGATACTCGAGAAGAACGCTGTGCTGGTCGAACTCGATCGCGTTCGGCCAGGCGGCGCCCGGAACGGACCACAACAGGGATGGTGCCGGCGCGATCCGGCGCATCTCAAACCCTTCGCTGGTGCGGATCACGGTCAGATCCGGCGCGGCCAGGCTGAGCCGGCTGTCGCCGCGGTCCGGGGCCGGCAGGGCCCAGCGGCAAAAACCGGTCGATGCCTCCAGGATGGTTTGGAGCCGCGCCGGTGCCGGCGTTCGTGGAAAGACCCATCCACCGGTGTCGATCGGGTCCGCGGTGAGCACGTGCAGCCCGTTGAGCCCGGTCATGACCACCCCGCCGTCGATCAACATAGGATTGCCCATGGCTTCGTACACGAAGAGACCGCGGCGCTCGAGGATGTCGCCATTCTCCGCGGAGACCAGGAAGGTGCCGTCGCGGGTGCCGCACAGCAGCCCCCGCTCGGTCAGGGTGGCGGTACCGCAGATGAACCGGGTGGGCAGTTCGGTTCTCCACAGTACCGAGAAGTCCGCGAGGCTGAGCGCCGCCACGGCCCGGCTCTCCTGCACGAAGGCGACCCCATCACGGAGGTCCAGCAGCGCGGTGAAGTCCATGTTGAGATAGGAGTCAAGGAGCTTCCCGGTAGAGGTATCGAAGGCATGGACGCCCTGCACGTCGGCCGGGGCGATGAGCAGGCGGTCGCCGGCGATCCGGGCGGGCATGGGCGGGCGGTTGAAGATGAATTCGAGGGCCCGATCGCCGGGTCCGTAGGCCACGTCGCGCGGGTAGGTCTGCAGCCAGCGGATGTGGCCGTCGAGCAGATCGACCGACGCAGCGACGCCGAGGCCGGGGGCGTAGCAGGCGGCGTCGGCCGACAGCGTGGGCGGGGCGGGATTGAGCGGCGAGTCGATGAGCCCGCGGTGGCGGATCAAGGGGAAGAGGGCGCCGCTGAACAGCTCGGTGCGCCAGAGCAGGCGCCCGTCGAGGGCATCGAGGGCGACCAGGTGGAACACCGGCACCTCCAGCGGCGCGAAGGCCCCGGCGATCACCATCCCGTCGCGATAAACAGGATCGGTGGCGAAGCGAAGATCGCGCAGCCGCGGGTCGCCGCCGGTGCTCCACAACAGCGCGCCGTCATCCCGGGCACAGGCGAAGATCATGCTGCGCGGCTGCCGGTCGAAGCGCGTGGACCAGTTGAAGCGGGCGAAGACCGCGTCGGGCGACGTCGCCACCCAGGTCTTGCGCGGCGTACGCAGCAGCCGCTCGTCCTTGAGAGTCGGCGAGGGCAGGTCGGCGGTGAACAACTCATCCGGAGCCCGGGCCCAGAGCAGTTTGCCCGCCAGCGGATCGACCGCGTAGAGCATCTCCGAGGTGTTGACGAAGAGCTGGCCGCGGTCGCCGGCGGGCACATAGGGGATGAAGGCGTCGTTCATCTCGGCCAGCGGGCGGTCGAAGCCCTCCTGCCAGCCGGCCCGGCGGCGGAGCAGTTCCCAGGGGGCCTGCTCGAAACGCAACAGGTGGTGACGCAGGTCGGCGAGCGGCGGCGCGGATCGCGGTGCGGTGGGAGCCGCCTGCGAGGCGGCGGGCGGTGCTGCCCAGGGTGTGATCGCTTCGGCGACGCCCTGTTTTCCTTCGGGCGTCTCGACGGTGAGCTTCAGGTCGATGTCCGGCGGCAGGGGCTCGCCGGCGGCGGCGATGGCCCGGGCCCGCCGCCAGGTGAGCAGATCGCGCTGCGGACCCGGCGGCTGTGCCAGCGCCGCCAGGCGGAACATGGCCGCGGCCCGGGCGGCCTTACCCTCCTTCCAGAGGGTATCGGCAAGGGCCACCAGCATCGCCCCGCGCAAGTCCCGAAGCGGATGGGTCGCCACCAGGCGGAGCAGATCGTCGGAGGTGCCCCCGGCGGTCAGCTTCGCGATCGCCGCCTCGATCCCGGCACGGTAGGCGTCCTTGCCGGCCGGCGGCATTTTCTCCAGGATCTCCTCGATCGCCGGCCGGAGCCCGACGCCGGCCACACCGGGCGAGTCCATGATCGCGTCGGGCAGATCGGTGAGCAGTCGCTCGATCTCGTCGAACGCCTGGGCCCACTGCCGGTCGTTGATCCGGGCCTGGTACTGGCTCAACCGGGAGGCGGTTTCGAGGTTGCGATGCAGCCCCGGCTGTCCGGACGGGATCATCGAGCACAGGTCGATGCCCTCCTGGACTCGCTTGACCGCGCGGTCATCGAGATCCCCGGCGCGGCGCAGCAGCTCCAGGAAGATGGGGAGGGCACCCTCGGGATCACCGTACTGCATCCGCGTCCAGGCCAGCTCGAACCAGATGCGCGGATCGCCGCGACCCGGGGGTACGCCGGCCGTCTCGCGCTCAAAGAGCGCGCAGGCCTTGCCGGGCTGGGCGAGGTATTCGCTGTAGAAGGCCGCGGCCTGCATGAGCGCGTCGCTGTAGCGTGGATCGTAGCGCGGACAGTAGTCCAGGATCTCGACCAGGGCCCGGGCCCGCTCCCAGTAGCCGCCGGCCCGCCCGTAGAATTCGGACAGCTCGAAGCCCTGCAAGATGCGGGCTTCGAGGGAAGGAATGTTGGCGATCAACTCGCGGCGCAGCGCTGCCGCCCCGGCGATGTCGCCGGCCCGCTCGGCGTCGACGGCCTGCTTGAGCATGGCTTCGACGGCATCCGCGGAGATCACCGGGCGGGTGGTCGGGGGCTCGGCCGCGGAAGCGACGGCCGCGACAGCCAGGGAGACCGCCAACAGCATGGCGGGCACGGTCCACCCCCGCGATGCAAACGGCAATGAATTGCGGCACTCCCTGGGCTCATCACTCATCACTTCTTCCCGCCTCCCGGACGATGACATCATCAAAAAGCATGGCATTGGGCGCAGCGACGGTGTCCTGGCGGATCTCCAGGAAGACGGTCAGCGCGTCGCCGGTCGCGGCCAGGGCCTGGTCGCCGGCAGGCTCGAGGAGCACGTATTCCTTCTCATTGGACAGCGGCTGGCTCCAGTGCACGCGATCCGACTCCGGCTCGTCACCGCCGGTGAGGTCCACACCCATGCGGATCGTGCCGGGCGAGCCCTCCTGCGCGGGGGTCATGCCGCGTGCGGAGACCTGGTAGCGGCGTCCCGCGATCACCGGGACGCGCTGGAACAGCCAGCCGCGGTGCCGCCCATAGCTGGTGAACTTGCCGGCGCAGAAGTCACCGCCCGCGGCCCGGATGAGTTCGCCCTGCCCGCCGCCGGTGATGACGCCGTCGAAGTCGTTGAACAACTCCGGTTCGGTGCCGCGGTAGGTCCAGCCGACCGGGGTACCCAAGGCCTTGCCGTCGAGTTCGAAGTCGCCGTTGAGCACCAGGTTCTCCCCCGCCCGCCGCGGGTCCACCCCGGCGTGGAGGGCGACGACCCGGCCGATCTCGGAGGGCGTGTAAAAGCTGTCGCGCAGCGTTTGCAGCAGGGAGGCGTCCTCGAGACCCGGCGAGAGGGCCCGCTGGCAGTCGACCAGCATGGTAAACATCCGCGTACAGGAGGGGTCGTCAACAGTGGAGAAACGCGTTTCAAGGTAAACCGCCAGGAACCGCTCGATCGCGTTCATGGCCTGCTCGTGGTTGTCCTGGGCCAGACGCAGGTCGACCAGGTCACCGGCACCGCGTGACGCCCAATGGTTACGGGGATACTTCTCCAGCAGCCGATGCAGGTACGCGGCGGCCTGTTCGGTCTCGCCGCGCACTCGGGCCATCGACGCAAGCATCAGCAGTGCCCGGGCTCCGTTCTCGGCCGGGCCGCTCTCGGCGATCTGCTCCAGCGGCGTCACCGCGGCACCGTACCGGCCGGTACGGAACGCCGTGAATCCGTCGGCCCAGGGGTTGTCCGCGGCCAGCGACGCGGCCGCCAGGGACACGGCGCAGCTCAAAGTCGGGATCATCATGAAGGTCAATCTCCGCAGTCCGGCCTCAGGGCACACCGGCGAGGGGTCTGTTGTGACCGCCAGGCGGCCAGGCGTCAAGCCCGTGACATGAGGCGTTGGGCACGGGCGCGGCTATAATCCGCCCCATCACCCATGGGAGTGCGTTCATGCCCTTTGCCGACATGCAGTCGTTCGTCGCAGAACTGGAGAAGCGCGACCAGCTTCGCCGGGTCAAGCCGGAGGTCGATCCGGTGCTGGAGATCACCGAGATCGCCGATCGGATGATGAAGTCGCCCAGCCCGGAGGGGCTCGCCGGTGCGCCGAAGACCGATCCGGTACACGGCGGAAAGGGCGGCCGGGCCCTGCTGTTCGAAAACGTGCGCGGAGCGCGCATGCCGGTGCTGATCAACGCCTACGGCAGCTACGCGCGGATGAAGCTGGCCTTAGGTTGCGAGGATTTCGAAGCACTGGCGGCGAGGGTGCAACAACTGGTCAAGCCGGAAGTGCCCGCCACGCTGATGGACAAGCTCAAGAAGCTGCCCGACCTGGTCAAGCTGGCCGGCTTCCCGCCCAAGGTGGTCAAGCGCGGCATCTGCCAGGAGGTGGTGCATACCGATGACGCGGACCTGATCGCGCTGCCGATTCTGCAATGCTGGCCGGAGGATGGCGACCTGGAGTCCGAGCCGCCGGAGTTGAGCCCTTCCGAGCCGGTGGTCGAGGCCGCGGGCGCGGATGGGCGCACCGGGAAATACATCACCCTGGGCGGTGTCTACACCAAGAACCCGGAGACCGGCGATCGCAACGTGGGCATGTACCGCATCCAGGTGTTCGGGCCGAAGCTGGCCGCGGCCCACTGGCACATGCACCATGACGGCGCCCGGCACTTCCGCATGTGGGCGAAGCGCGGCGAGCCGATGCCGATGGCGATCGCGCTGGGCGGCGAGTCGGTGCTGCCCTACGCGGCCACCTGCCCACTGCCGCCGGCGGTGAGCGAGCTGCTCTTCGCCGGCTTCCTCAACAACGACGCCATCGAGCTGGTGCCAGCGAAGACGGTTCCGCTGGAGGTACCCGCCAACGCGGAGATCGTCATCGAGGGCTACGCCGATCCGAAGCAGCGCTTCATCGAAGGCCCCTTCGGCGATCACACGGGGTTCTATTCGCTGTCCGGCCCCTACCCGGTGTTTCGTGTCACCGCGATCACGCATCGCCGCGACCCGATCTATCCCACCACCATCGTGGGCTACCCGCCGATGGAGGACTACTACCTGGGCAAGGCCACCGAGCGGATCTTCCTGCCGCTGCTGCAGATGCTGGTGCCGGACATCATCGACTACCACCTGCCCATCTGGGGCGCGTTCCACAACTGCGCGTTCGTGAAGATCCGCAAGGAATATCCCTACCAGGCCAGGCGGGTGATGCACGCGATCTGGGGCGCCGGGCAGATGGCGTTCACCAAGCTGATCATCGTGGTCGACGAGCATGTCAACGTGCACGACGAGCAGGAGGTGCTGTTCTGTCTCGGCGCTAACGTGGACCCGCGCCGCGACATCGCCATCGCCGACGGCCCGCTGGACATTCTCGACCACGCCGCCCCCCATGAGGGGGCCGGCAGCAAGATGGGCATCGACGCCACCCGGAAGATCCCGGGAGAAGGAGCGATCCGCCGCTGGCCGACGCGGCTGGAGATGTCGCCGGAGGTGAAGGCGCGGGTGGAGCGGCGCTGGCGGGAGCTGGGAGTGGAGTGATACGTGCAGATACCTTCGCCCCATCCGGGGCTCGCGTCATTTGACTCCTCCATTCCACGGGTTACGGTCGCCTGCGGCGACCTTCACCCGTGGCTACACTCCTGGGCCCCTTCGGGGCCACCGTTGAGATGCGCCACTTGCTTGAGCAGGAAATGCCTGGTGATTGAGTACCGATTGGTAACCGTTCCAACCGCTCCCCTCCCCGTGACAACCGGCCCGCGGACCGCTAATCTGGACGACTCGATTCAGGAGACCCGCCGCGAGGGCGTCATGCAACGATTCGCGGCGAGCAGGACCGTGTACCCCGATGCCGCCGCCGTTCCAGAGGAGAATTGCCATGTCCAGTGAGAATGCTTCACAGAAACCCGCCGACACTCAGCGGAACCCATCGGCCGACGCCGGCAAACCGCCGGTCAGCCGCAGGCAGGTGCTTCATGCTGCCGCCGGGCTGGGGGCGGCCGCCATCGCCGGGCGGTCGTTCGCCGCGGCACCGGCGGCACCGGCGGTCGTGGCCGGGCCGTTCAGCGGCGTGCTGGGCGCCAATGAGAAGGTGATCATGGGCATCATCGGCTCCGGCGGCATGGGCCGGCACCACATGGGGGTCTTCAAAAAGTACGGCGTCGAGTGGGCGGCGGTCAGCGACATCTACGAGCCCAATCTCAACGAGGGGCTCCGCCTCGCCGGGGACAAGGCCAAGGGCTATCACGAATATGAGAAGCTGCTCGAGCGCAGCGACCTGGACGCCGTGCTCATCGCCTCGCCGGAGCACTGGCACCATGACCACCTCATCGACACGGTCAAGGCCGGCAAGGACGCCTACTCCGAGAAGCCGATGTGCTGGTCGATCGAGCAGGGCGCCAACATGGTCAAGGAAGTGCGCAAGACCGATCGCATCGTGCAGATCGGCATGCAGCGCCGCTCCAGCCCGGTCATCCGCGACGAGGTCAAGCCGATCTTCGACAGCGGTGAACTCGGTGAGGTTTTCATGGTTCGGGCCGAGTGGTACTGGCATCTCGGCGTCAACCGCGACACCACCCTGCCGGGCAAGCTGGACTGGGAGCGGTTCTGCGGGCCGGCCGGCAAGCAGGAGTTCCAGCCGATCAGGTTCCGTCATTGGCGCTACTTCTGGCCGTTCTCCGGCGGCAACGAAACCGACCAGGGCACGCACCTGATGGACGTGGTGCAGTGGATGATGAATGCGGACCGACCGGTGTCCGCGGTGCAGCTCGGCGCGGTCTACGAGAACACGCCCACCGAGACGCCGGACACCTTCTGCTGCACATTCGAGTACCCGAACTTCCTGGCCACCTGGACGCTCAGCTACACCACCAACACCTGGCGGAACGGCTGGTCGATCTGCTTCCAGGGCACCAAGAAGTCGCTGTTCCTGACCGAGGCGGGCTACCGTGTGTTCGACCAGGTCAACGGCTGGGAGAACGGCTGGCCGAAGGCGGCTAAAGAGAACCTGCCCGGGAGCGTGACCTCGACGGAGCCGCACACGACCAACTTCCTCGAGTGCATCAAGACGCGCAAACAGCCCAACGCCACCGTCGAGCTGGGTCACCAGGCGGTCCGCCCGCTGCACCTGGCCAACGCGGCGCTCAAGAACGGCGGCAAGAAGGCGATTCTCGGCGCGGACGGCGTCAGCATCAAGTTCGCCTGAGTGGTCGGGCCTGATGCGTCCGGCGTGACGCTGATGGCGGGCGATGGCAACCTTCAGGATCTTTCGCGGCCGGCGCATGGCGCCGGCCGCTTTCCTGCGCGGAAGGATGAGCGATCCTCACGGATGGGGCCGGGATCAGCCCGGCCTGCTGGTGTCCTCGCCCAGTTCGCGGATGCGATCCATGAGCATCCGGCTGAGCCCGGGCAGGGCATCGCGGTCGTGCGGGTCGGCGAGCTTGGAGAGGTCGATGGGCTCGCCGAAGCGGATGCGGGTGCGCTGCGGCCGGAAAAACGACTGGGCCACATCGTCGCTGTAGTAGGTGCCGGAGACGTGGGCCGGTACGACCAGGGCGCCGGTGCGCAACGCCAGCAGGGCCGCGCCTTCCTTGGGCTCGATCTCCTCGCCGGGTTTGGCGATGCGCCCCTCGATGAAGATACCCAGCAGCTTGCCGTCCTTGAGGTGCCGCAGGGCGGCCCGGGTGGCGGCGGTGTCCTGCCCGTCGCGGTTCACGGGGATGCATTCCATCATCTTGATGAGCCGTCCGAACGCGGGCAGGTCGTAAAACTCGCGGGCGATCATGAACCCCAGCGGACGGTGGCGGACGCTGGCGATGAGCAGGACCGGGTCGATGGAGCTGGTGTGGTTGGCGACCAGCACCACGGGGCCCTCGGGGGGAATGGTGACCGGCGTCCTGATGCGCATGCCGAACCAGACGCGGCAATACAGCCGGTTGGTATTCCACCAGAAGCGCACATGGAGAGGCATGTCGCCGGTGGGGATCAGCAGCATCAGCAGCGCGGTCACGGCGATGAGCCCGACCGGTGCGATCGGGAGCCACCACCAGAGCGACATACCCTGTGCGTCAGCGAGGATTGTCGGGATCATGGGCACCTTGAGCCATCAAACAAAGCTGCCGACCGCCTGTGGCGACCTGCGTTCATGAGATTAGCGGGAATCCCCGTGGGTGCAATGCGGAGGGCGATTCCGCTTCGAAGCTCGATCGCCTAGTGATAGAACCGGAGGATGGACGCGATCACGTGGTCCTGCTGCTGCTCGGTCATCTCCGGGAAGATCGGCAGCGAGAGCACCTCGGCGCAGGCCCGCTCGGCGGCGGGGAACTGCCCGGGCGAACCGCCCAGATCGGCGAAGCAGGGTTGCAGATGCAGCGGGATGGGGTAGTAGATGCCGGAGGCGACGCCCGATTCAGTCAGCGCGGCCCGCAGGGCGTCCCGCTGGTCCACCCGCACGGTGTACTGGTGGTAAACGTGATGACAACCGGGCCGGACCGGCGGAGCGACCACGTCGGTGGACTGGAAGGCTGCGTCGTAGCGGGCGGCGCGGGCCCGGCGGGCGTCGTTCCAGCCCTGGAGCCGCTTGAGCTTGACGCGCAGCGCGGCCGCCTGGATCGCATCCAGCCGGAAGTTGGCCCCGATGCGGTGATGGTGATACTGCGGCTTCATGCCGTGGTCGCGGATGATGCGGAGCTTCTCGGCCAGGTCGTCACTTCCGGTGAGCACCATGCCGGCCTCGCCGATCGCGGAGAGATTCTTGGTGGGATAGAAGGACAGGGTGCCGGCGTCGCCGAAGCTGCCGGCGGGTGTGCCGTCGCGCGACGCGCCGATGGCCTGGGCGGCGTCCTCGATCACCGCGAGGTGATGCCGGCGGGCCAGATCGAGAATGGGAGCCATGTCGGCGCACTGGCCGTAAAGGTGAACCGGGATGATCGCGCGGGTCCGGGGGGTGATGGCCGCGGCGACGGCGTCGGGGCAGATGTTGAAGGTATCCGGCTGGATGTCGACGAAGACCGGTTTCCCGCCGACGCGCGAGACGCTGCCGGCGGTGGCGAAGAAGGTGAAGGTCGGCACGATGACTTCGTCACCCTCGCCGATATCCAGCGCCAGCAGCGCGGCAACCAGGGCATCGGAGCCATTGCTCACCCCGATGCCGTGGCGCGTGCGGCTCAGTGCGGCGATTTCGGATTCCAGCGCGGTCGCTTCGGGACCGAGGATGAAGATGCCCGAGGTGATAACGGCGTCGACGGCGCTGCGCAGCTCAGGCTCGACGGCGAGTAACTGAGCGCGAAGATCAAGCATGGGTACTTTCATGGGCGGTAGTATGCGATGCGAAGGAGAGGTTCACAATGCGCGGACGGATCACGCAACCGGACCGCCGGTACGGCAGAGCGCGTGCGCATAAAAAAACTTCCGGGGTGAACCGAGGTCCCTCCCGGAAGTGCGCCACGGCTTTTGACAGCCGATAACTGGAAGCGTCGTCGCCGACGAAACGCCCGCCGAGGTGACGCAGACTCGCAGGCGTGCGCAATTTCGTATCGCCCCGTACCGCAGCGACTATACCGCGCTGCGGTGAAGCGTGTCAATCCAAGCATCGGCCAATCGGGCCTCCGGCATGAAAATGTTAACATCATTATTGACAATGACTTACATATTAACCTCCTAATAGAAGCACAGAGCCCGGACACAAGTCCAACGGGGAAAGGTACTTGTCCCGACGTGAAGATTTCAGCTTTTTTTTGGAGGGGGCGATGGGCAATAGTACCCAGTTTCGGGCAAAACGGGGATGGCTATGGGCTGTCTCTCCGGTGAACACACCATATAGTATGCTGACCTGCCCGGCGAAAAACCGTCTGGCCGCGCCAGCGTTGAAGACTGTATGATCTTCGCCCGGGACACCGGCCTGTCCTGCGCTCACGCCGACGCTCGAAGGGCGACCATTTCCTGGCTGGAAACGGCGCGGACACCGCCTGGAAACTTCGTCGGGCTTCCACCGCCGGAGCGCCGAGGTGCGGAGGTCCGCGGCCGTGCGAGTCGAGCCGGCTGAGAACCCTTGAATCTCCCGCCGCTTGCACTATCATTCCTCGTGAAATCTGTAACGAGTGCCGTTGGCGGCCGAGTCGATGCCCCCGCCCGGTTCTCTTTCGTGAGATTGTCCCCCCCGGGTCGGAGCCCGACTGCGCATGGCCACGGCGACGAATGCCCCCCCACTGGAGCCGACGACGCTGACCCGCGAACCGGACCTCGGCGGGGGCGAGGACCGCTGGACGCTCAACTTCGGGCCGCAGCACCCGGCGACGCACACCACCCTGCGCCTGATCCTGGAACTGGACGGGGAGACCGTGGTGGCCTGCACGCCGCATATCGGCTACCTGCACAGCGGCTTCGAGAAGCTCGGCGAGCACCTGGACTACAACCAGTACGTGGTGGTGGTCGAGCGGATGAACTACATCAGCCCGATCGCCAATACCATCGCATGGCATCATGCGTGCGAGAAGCTTTTCGGCGTCGAGCTGACCCCCCGCTGCAAGGTCATCCGCACCATCTGCGCCGAACTGGCCCGCCTGCAGGATCACCTGCTGTGCGTCGGTGTCGCGGCGCTGGACCTGGGCGCGTTCACCGCGTTCCTTTACGGCTTCAATGAACGCGAGATCATCAATGACCTGCTGGAGGAGATCTCCGGATCCCGATTCCACAACAGCTACACCCGCGTCGGCGGACTGATGCAGGACATCCCTGACGAGTGGCCGGGCAAGGTCAAGGCGTTCTGCCAGAAGCTGCCCACGGCCATCGGCGAGGTGGAGGCGCTGCTTAACCGCAATCGCATCTTCGTCGAGCGCACCAGGGGAATCGGCTACATCAGCCATGACGACGCGATCGCCTGGAGCTGGACCGGTCCGCTGGCCCGGGCGTCGGGCGTGCGCCGCGACCTGCGCAAAGACG
>CAYVVX010000004.1:0-942 GCA_964455315.1 uncultured Planctomycetales bacterium
TGATGGCGATGCGGTTGGGGGCGGCGAAGCGCAGCTCGACCTCACCCAGTTCAGGTTTGGGGGTCTCGGAATCGTCCTCCACCTCGATGACCCGACGGATCTTGAGCCGATCCTGGTAGGTCGCAGCGCCGCGATAGGCCTCGGCGGCGCGTTCGAGCACCTTGCGGGTCTCGCCCTCGTAGCCGGGGATCTGGGGGTCCGCGGCGAAGGCAATGGCGTTGAACATCGCCGCCGCCAGCAGCATTCGAATCAACATGCATGGGTCTCCGAACCGAAGGGCAGTCATCCTGGATTCATCATAGTCGTTGTCCCGCGATGCCGTCCACTGTAGAATAGACCCCTCGAAGGGCCCACAGGTTGGCTCCACGGGTGGCCGTGGAGCCCCGGCGCCCGTTCCGCCGAGATCAGACAAGGGAGCTCGATACCCATGAAATTCTTCATCGACACCGCCAACCTCGCTGAAATCCGCCGTTTCAAGGAACTCGGCATCCTCGACGGCGTGACCACGAACCCATCACTGGCCGCCAAGGAAGGCGGCGATTTTCGCAAGCTGATCTCGGAGATCTGCGCAGTCACCCAGGGACCAGTCTCGGCCGAGGTGGTCAGCACCGAGGCGGGCAAGATGGTCGCCGAAGGCAAGGAGCTGGCCTCCATCTCCGAGCACGTGGTGGTCAAGCTTCCCACCACCCAGGAAGGCATCAAGGCGCTGGGGAAACTGGTCGACGCAGGCATCCGCGTGAACATGACCCTGGTGTTCCAGCCCCTTCAGGCGCTCATCGTCGCCAAGATCGGGGCCACCTATGTCAGCCCGTTCCTCGGCCGGCTGGACGACATCGGCCAGGACTCCATGGCCATGCTCTCGGTCATCCGTGAGATCTACGACAACTACGATTTCGACACTAAGATTCTCGCCGCCAGCCTGCGGCACCCCCTGCACGTGGT
>CAYVVX010000004.1:952-17609 GCA_964455315.1 uncultured Planctomycetales bacterium
CGCCCAGATCGGCGCGGATGTCTCCACGCTGCCGACCAGCGTGTTCGACAAGTTGCTGGCCCACCCCTTGACCGACATCGGCCTGGAGCGCTTTTTGGCGGACTGGAAGAAGGCGAACAAGTGAAGGTCGGCGGAAGCCAGCGGTGGGCTGCCTGTGTTCAGCCTGAGAGGCGGACGTGCCATGCCCGGATTCGACCCGACGCGCTATGACCGGATGATCTACCGCCGCTGCGGGCGCTGGGGGGTGAAACTGCCGGCCATCTCGCTGGGTGCGTGGCAGACCTATGGGGGCTACGTCTCCGACGAGGTCTCGCAACGCTGCCTGTTTCGCGCCTTCGACCTGGGCATCACCCACTTCGATTTTTCCAACAACTACGGCGAGCCCAACGGCAACGCTGAGACCGTCTGCGGGGCGATCATCGCCCAGATGCCGCGTGAGGAACTGCTCATCTCCACCAAGGCCGGCTTCCGCATGTGGCCCGGCCCGTATGGCGAGTGGCTGTCGCGCAAGTACCTGCTCAGCAGCCTGGACGCATCGCTCCGGCGGTTGAGGCTGGACTACGTCGACCTGTTCTACGCCCATCGACCCGACCCCGAAACGCCCACGGACGAGGTGATGGAGGCTCTCGATCAGGCCGTCCGGCAGGGCAAGGCGCTCTACGCGGGCCTGAGCAACCACGCCGCCGACGACCTCCGAGCCAAGAGCACTTACGCCGTCGCCAATCACACCGCCCGCCCGATCATCTGCCAGAGCAGCTACAACATGCTCTTCCGCGGCGTCGAGGAGGCCGTGCTGGCCGCCTGCACCGATTGCGGCATGGGCTTCATCGCCTTCTGCCCGCTGGCTCAGGGCGGGCTCACCGGCAAGTACCTCCAGAGCGGGCCTCCCGCGGATTCCCGCCTGGCCCGCAGCCAGGACGCCTGTGCCAAGGTGCTGGGCAAGCCCGGTGAAGTCCGCCTGGCATCGCGGCTCAACCAGATCGCCGCGCGCCGCGGGCAGACCCTGCCCCAGATGGCGATCGCATGGATTCTCCGCCGCCCGGAAGTGACCTCGATTGTGATGGGCGCCAGTCGTCCCGAGCAGATCGAGGAGAACGTCGCCGCGCTCGCCAACCTCGAATTCCTGCCGGCCGAGCTGGTCGAGATCGACGCCGTGCTGGCCGACCGATAACCCCGCTCGTGCCGGTGAAGCCGGGCGGTGGATCTTTACTTGTGACGCGGATCGCTTCAACGCTTTGACCGAACCCCTCGGGAAAGCTTCGGCACCACCTCCCGGACCGGCGATTCCTCATCAGGTCACCCCTCCCACGTCATATAGTTGGTTGGAGGAGGCCTGCCATGACCATGTCACTCGACTTCACATCCATCGACCTGCCCGCCTATGCCTCGGACAGCCTCGGTCGACCGGATCTCACCTCCATCGCCAACCGGCTGAAGGAGATGGCCGTCCTGCTCTCGGAGCACGGGCTCACCGAGGCGGCGGAACACCTGGCCAGGGGCTACGGCTCGGTGCTCGCCGGGCTCGCAGCCCGCGCGGAAGACGGCCGCGGGCGGGCATGAAAAAAGGCGCAGCCATCCAAGGCCGCGCCCGATGATGAGCCGCAAGAGAATCCAGGCGCAACAGATCGCAGCCCGGATTCCAAGTCGTCCCGCGGAAAGTCTGGCCGGAACCGCGCGCCGGCCTGGCGTCAGATCACATCTGCTTTTTGCGATACTGGAAGTAGAAGATGATCAGGCCGATCAGCACGACGATGCCGATGAGCTGCAGATTGGTGAAGATCCAGATATCGCCCAGCATCTCGACAGGCAGGGTCCGCATGGTTGACTCTCCTCGCAGGATGTAAATCCGGTGACCGCCGGCAGTTGGACTCCCATGGTCCGTCTCCCGCGCTCCGCCGACGTGCCCGGTGGAGAGGGCCGCCGTGGACCTCTCCGTATTTGGCACCATTTAGGCTCAGGTTTCCCCTCCTGTCAAGCCGTCAACTGCCGGAAAATGGGTTTGCGGATGCCTCCGCGGCTACGGCTGACCGCTCAAGCGGTGCTGCAAGATCCCGAAGTCGGTCTGGTCTGCATCCCCGTCGCTGTCCAGATCCGCGAAGTCACAACCGGTCGCGACGCTCACTTTCGCCCGGGTGGCGCACCCGCGGAAGGCCTCCAGGTCGCATTCATCAGGCGTGCCGTTGCCGTCGCCGTCGCGGCTGGCGGCCGAGGCAATGTCGCATTCGTCCGGAACCTCGTTCCCGTTGCAATCAAGGCTGGCTCCGGTGGCCAGATCCGCGTGATCGGGGAACTGATTGCCGTTGCAGTCCGGATCACAGGTGTCCGGCCGGCCATCGCCGTCCGCGTCCGGGGCACCCGCGGCGATATCGCACTGATCCGGCACGCCGTTGAGATTGCAGTCCTCGCAGGCGGTGATGCCCGCCGGGCAGTTGGCCAGGTCGCATCCGTCGGGAATCCCGTTGCCGTTGCAGTCCGCACAGGCGGGGTCGCCGGGCCCGCAGGCGGCGATATCCGCGGCGTCCTCGATCCCGTTGTCATCGCAGTCGTGCGGCGCGTCGAGCATGTGCTGGATGACGTTGTTGGTCGCCCGGCGAACGTCCTGGTAGCCGTACCGGCCGGCTCCCAGCCCGAAGACCCAGCCCCCATCCCCTCCCGACGAGAACACCTGCCCGCCCCGCCCGTCAGGCCATCCGTAAGCAGGAGTGTCCTCGTAGTAGATGGCCAGCCCGTCGACATAAGGCGGCGCGCCCTGCGTGGGTACCGCCAGGGGGCGCCGCCCGCGAAGGATCACATCGACCACCGGCGGCGAGGCCGGACCCAGTTCGTCCGTCTCACTGCTGGCCAGCAGATCGCCGAACCGGTCCCCGCTCATCAGCCCGGTCCCGGCCAGCACCCAGTGCGAAGCGTTCTCTACCAGGTAATCGGTGTTCACGTAACTGGCTACCCCGGAGGAGAAACGGATCCCCTGGAGGGCCTCGCCGGGCCGGTTCAGCGGCGGCTCGTGCCAGTGGGTGGTGACCAGCGCGTCGTTGACCCCGTTCATGGGATCGTCGGTGTGGGCGGTGCTCTTGTAGCAGACCATGACGTCGCCGTCCTCCTCGTAGCGCACCTGCCACCACAGGTCGTTGCCGGAGAAGAACGCCAGGTGCCCGCCGCGATCGTGATGCTCCTGCAGCGCATCGTAAATCGGCCGGGAGATGTACTCGTGATGCCCGGCCAGCACCACCACGTCGTACGCCCGCAGGAGCCGCGGGATGGAATGAATATCCCACTCGGTGATGTATTCAGGGGCGAAACCGGCGCCCTCGAGCTGGTAGACCATCTCGCGCTGGGCGTAGTAATGCTTCCCCAATCCGCGGTTCAGAACCCATGGCCGGCGGAAACCCACATGCGTGGCCGGGGCGTTGGCCGGCGTGTAGAGGCCCTTGCCGCCGGAATTGTCATAGGCGTTGCTGGTGTTGTAGTTGGCCACGAATACCACCCGGCTGGTTGAGCCGGGGAGCGACGTTCGCAGGACGAACGGGCGGTACCAGTCGGTGCCGTCCTCGGTGACAAAGCGGGCATAGTAGTAGCCCGGCGGCCATGCAGGCGGAATGGTCACCGTGTGGCTCACCGACCAGGCGAGGCCCTTCCAGAGTTCCGGGCCGTATAAGCCGATCGCGGGCTGGGTCGCGCCGGGCAGGCCGGCGAGTGTGGCGACGATCTGAGGCGTCCGAGAGTCGCGGACGAGTTCAATCCGATATGTGGGCGAGTCGGTCGACGCGTAGAACGCGATCGTGTCGCCGTGGACGTAGCTCATCAGGTCGGTGTAGCCGAGCACGGCCTGGGCTGCGCCGGCCGAACCGGCCGCGCCGAGCAGCATACCCGTTGCCAGAGTCAGGCGAAGAACTATCGGACCGGCACGCATCCCTGATTCCCCCCCGGGAACACCCTGTATCGCCTCATTGCCCCCGATCCCGGCCATGACGTCAGTTCCATTCTAGCCCAACGAAGACGGGTCCTCAATGATCGTGGCCAGGAATCGCGTTGCCGGTCCCGGACGCCGTCGGAAAGCAGGCCCGGCCCGATAAAGGCCGAGCACGGCCTGTTTCAGTCAATGACCACGTTCCTGGGGTCGAAGGTCGGCGGGGGATAGTCCATGTTCAGGGATTCCAGCGTTCGCACCAGCACCAGGGCGACCAGCAGGTCGCGATACCAGCGGCGCTCCGCGGGGATGACGTACCAGGGTGCATGGGCTGTCGAGCAACGCGACAGCGCTTCCTCGAAGGCCTCCTGGTACTGCCCCCAGCGATTGCGCTCCTCGATATCGGCGGGATTGAACTTCCAGAGCTTGTCCGGCCGGTCGAGGCGCCGCTGGAGCCTCACTTTCTGGTAGCCCTTGGAGATGTGCAGGAAGAACTTGACCACCGTAGTGCCTTCGTCATGGAGAAGCTGCTCGAAGGCGTTGATGTGCCCGTAGCGCGGCCGCCAGCGCTTCTCGGGGACCAGCCCCTTCACGCGAACGATCAGCACGTCCTCGTAATGGGACCGGCTGAACGCGCCGATGTAGCCCTTTCGCGGCACCTGCCGATGCGCGCGCCAGAGAAAGTCGTGCTCCAGTTCCTCCGGCGTCGGAGCCTTGAAGCCGGTCACCTCCACGCCCTGCGGGTGCAGCGGCGTGAGCACCGACTGGATGGTGCTGTCCTTGCCGCCAGCGTCCATGGCCTGAAAGACCGCCAGCAGGGCATGCTTGCCCTCGGCATACATGATTTCCTGGAGTTCGACCAGGCGGTCGCGAAGCGCCTTAAACTGTTTTCGCGCCTCGGGTTTGGATAACCGGCCGTGCTCGCGCGTGGAGCGTGCCTTGAGGTCGACGCGCTCGCCGGGCTTGACGCGATATCGAT
Source organism: uncultured Planctomycetales bacterium (assembly GCA_964455315.1). Lineage (GTDB taxonomy): Bacteria > Planctomycetota > Phycisphaerae > UBA1845 > PWPN01 > CAYVVX01. The sequence goes on from CAYVVX010000004.1 coordinate 5,836, forward strand.
CGATGTCAATCATGCCCGCCCCTTCTAACACACGCCGGGGCCGATGCACAAGGTTTGCACGGACTCCGCGGAAACGTTTTCACTTGTTCAAGCCGGGGAGGTACGCGTCCCTGCCCCAATCGGAACTGATTCACTTCAACACCCGCGCCGGCTCCCGCTGAACTGCCTGCTGCACGACGCTTTCCACTGCCCGGGTGCGCGGTCTCCCTGTCTCGCCCCGCGCACCCGTGCCTACCGGCCCCGGTCATCCACCGCCAGCAGCACATACCCCACCCCGCCGCGGTCCATCCACACCTTCTCCATGTCCGCGCGGGCATACGTGGTCACGCCGGCTTCCTGCGTCGGTGCGGCCGGGTCGTTGACATGGACGTTGCCGGCGGCGTCAAAGCCGGTGATGACCAGCAGGTGCCCTGCGGAGGCCCGGTAGGGCGCATTGCTGAGCTCGCCCCGATTCACGCGGATACTGGCGATGATGGGCTGGCCGGCGGCGATGTGGCCCTGGACCGCGTTCCAGTCACCGAATCGCTCGATATAGCCGGGCACGCCGCGCACGAACGCTCCCTGCACGGCCCGCGCCCAGTTGCCGTAGATGGCGTATTCACGGTCGTAGATCAACGCCGCCATCTGCCCGGTGGGCTCGCTCACGCCGCGATACTGCATCACCATCGAAGTCGATGTGGGGCTGCAGATACTGCCGCGAATGCGCTCGTTCTCCCATTTCTGGCTGCGGAACGGCACGGACAGCCGCCGGGCCCACAGCTTCTCCGGACCCGGATCGACCGGTTTGCGAAACTTCGCGGCGACCCCGGCGTCGTCGAGCGTGTTGCTATAGGCCAGACCAAAGCGATGCAGTTTCGGGAACGCGCCGTCGGTATTCGGCTTGAACCGCAGGCGATACTGCATCAGATCGTAGGACCGCCGCGACTGGAAGTAGTCGATGTTGATCTCGCCGTGGTCGTCCCGGGTGACTCGGGACTCGACCGCCGGCGCATCGCCCCAGACTCCGAGATAGTAGTACGGCGTCCACATCCCGTCGCGGCGGCCGAAGCGCAGTTCCACGGAGAAGCCAGCGCCTTCCGGCACGGCGACGTTCCAGGATGGGACCACGTCGTTGAACGGAAACGGCGCGGCGATCTCACGCGAGGTGAGCACGCGCAGCCCGCCCGGTGCGGCCTCGACCACGTTCGACGCCAGTTCATCGGGATCATCGTCGAGGATGAGCCCGTGCACGTCGTGCGGCGTGCGGCGGAGCTTGTTGCCCGCCTCCTCATCGGCGGCCTGGGAGGCCGGCTGTGTCTGCGTGTTCAAGGTCGATCCCAGAAGAATGGCCAGCGCGAGGGCCAGCACCGCCGCGATCAGGCTTCGCCTGACAGTCCCGGACCCGGACGTCGTTGGTCGTCCCATACCGCGATCCCGCCAGCTGAAACTTCAGATCCCGCTGCCCTGCTCGTGCACGTGCAGCCCGCATTCGGTCTTGTCGAACCCCGCCCAGCGCCCCGCCCGGGGATCCTCGCCGGGCTTCACCCTGCGGGTGCAGAATCCCTCTTCAGGGTGGCATCCGATGCTCAGGTAGCCCTGCTCGCGAAGCGGGTGGTACGGCAGCCCGTTCTCCTGCAGGTAGTAATGCACATCCTTGGCCGTCCACGCGGCGATCGGGCACAGCTTGAGCAGCCCCAGGTGGTCAAGCTGCACGATCGGCGTGGTCCGCCGGGTCGCCGACTGCTCGCGGCGGATACCGGTCAGCCAGCAGCGGACACCCAGTTCGCGCTTGGCCCGGTCAAACGGCTCGCGCTTGTTGAACGCGCAGCAGGCATCCGGGTTGGACCGCCACATGGCCCCGTGCTCGGCGACGAACGCATCGCGGGACATCACCGGCCGGTAGACCAGGTGGTTGAGGCTGAGCGTGCGGTCGAGGCCTTCGCGGAAGGCGACCGTCTCGTCGAACAGAAAGCCGGTATCGACCGAGATGACCTTGATGTCCGGCTTGACCTGCGTCGCCAGGTGAAGCATGACCGCACTGTCGGCCCCGAAGGAGGAGGACACGGCCAGGTCGTCGCGGAACTCGCCGGCCGCCCAGTCGATGATATCCAGGGCGTGGCGATGCTCGAGTTCGGCGTTCAGGGTATCCAGATCGTACTCAGCGGCGACGTCGATCGACATCGGTGACATCCTCGTGTGCATCAGTGGCGGCGCAATGGTTGCGGCCCGCGGGTCATCCGGCATTATAGTCGTCTCCCCGGACCCCCGCCACGCGGAGCGCGCCCTGTCCCTGCCCCGCAACACGAGTACAATACCCCTCTTTGCCCGGGTCGCCCCCGCCGGACGCGCCGGGCGATGTTCCGGGCAACTGAGCGGCAAAGGACATCCATGAGCGGCACGCTTTCGTTGAATGGCACGTGGGGGCTGACCTGGGCGGAGGGCACCGGGCTGATGCCTCCCGAGCATTACATGGGCACCGGGCTGCGCGGACGCAAGCTGATGCCCGCCGCCGTCCCGGCACCTATCCATCAGGTGCTCCAGGACGCTGGCCTGATCGAAGACCCTAACCTCGGGCTCAACTCGCTCAAGGCCCGCTGGGTCGAGGAGCAGTACTGGATCTACCGGCACACCTTCACCGCCCCGCCGGCAGCCGCCGGGCAGCACGCCTGGCTGAGCTTCGAGCGGCTGGAGCTGGATGCCATCGTGCTGCTCAACGGACAGGAGGTCGGGCGACACTGCAACGCCCACCGCCCGGCGCGGTTCAACGTCACCGGCAGACTTCGCCCCCGCGAGAATCTCCTGGTGGTCCGCCTTGAGAGCGGCATGCGCGCCCACGGCGACAAGGGCGTCCTCGAGTACGCCGGCAACCAGATCGACATGCTCACCAAGCGGCCCCTGCTGCGCAAGCCGCAGTACCAGTGCGGCTGGGACTGGAACGCCCGCCTGGTGAACATCGGCATCCTCGGCGATGTCGGCCTCGAATGGTCATCCGGGCCGCGGCTGGATCAGGTTGCGCTGGTCGCCACTGTGACCGATGACCTGAAGACGGCCTCCGTGCAGGTGCGCTGCTTCCTGGACCACGCCGGTGAGAAGCCCGTGACCGCGAAGCTCAGAGCCCGCATCCGCGAAACCGGCGCCGAGGCCATCGCCACCGCGACGCTGAACCCCGGGGAAACCCGCATGGATGCGACCCTGAAGATCGACAACCCCACGCTGTGGTGGCCGATCCCCCACGGTGAGCCCCATCTCTATACCGTCGAGATGGAGGTGGAGGCAGGTGGCGAGAGGTTCTCCGTGGTCCGCCGCGCGGGGATTCGTCGCGTGGAGATGGACCAGTCGCCCCACCCGGTCGAGGGCCGTTACTGCACGCTGAAGATCAACAACGTCCCGGTGTTCTGCAAGGGGGGCAACTGGGTGCCCGCCGACATGCTCTACAGCACGGTCACGCCCGAACGGACCCGCGAGCTGGTCGGGCTGGCGCTGGAGGCGAACTTCAATATGTTGCGCATCTGGGGCGGCGGCTGTTTCGCCGACCGGGCCCTCTGCGACGCGTGCGACGAAGCCGGCGTGCTCATCTGGCACGACTTCCTCTTCGCCTGTGCCAAGTACCCCGGCGACGACCCCGCCTACGCGGCCGAAGTCCGCCGCGAAGTCACCCGCGCCGTCCGCGAGTTGAGCCCGCATCCCTCCCTCGTCGTCTGGTGCGGCAACAACGAAATCGAATGGGGCGACTGGAGCTGGGGCTACGACAACGCCAGCCGGACCCACCCCCATTACGCGCTCTTCCATCACGACATCCCCAAGATCGTTCACGACGAAGACTCCTCCAAGCTGCACTGGATCAGTTCACCGTGGTCACCGGATTATCGCGAGCCCAACGACCCGGTGGTCGGTGATCAGCACCCCTGGCGGGTGTCCATCCTGGAGCCCGGCGGCGCCGACTTCTGGAACTACCGCGGCTTCGTCGACCGCTTTCCCAATGAAGGCGGGGTGCTCGGCGCGACCTCCCCGGCCACGCTGCGGCAATGCCTTCCCGAGAACCAGCGTTCCCTGCTCTCTGCCACCTGGGACCACCACGACAACCCCTTCGCCTGCACCAACAAGGATCCCGGCACCATCGGGCGGGCCTATCACACCGTCGAGCTCTGGACCGGCAGCGATCCGTTCGCGATGGACTGGGAGCAGTACGCCTTCGCCTCCGCTCTGCTGCAGGCCGAAGGATTGAGCGAGTACATCGCCAACTACCGACGGCGCATGTTCGACAGCGCGTCGGCCATCTTCTGGATGTACAACGACTCCTGGCCGGTCACGCACGGCTGGACTATCGTCGACTACTACCTGCGCAAGAAGCTGTGCTATCACCCGGTGCGACGGGCGTTCGACCCGGTCAGCGTCGTGGTGGTGAATGACGGTGATGAGGTGGTGATCCATGGCGTCAACGATCGCCGCGAGAAGGTGGCCGCCGAGCTGCGTTACGGGCTGTTCCAACTGGCCGGAGGATTGCCTCTGGATGAGACACGGAAAGTCACGCTGGAGGCGAATGCGTCCACTAGGCTGGCCAGATTCCCCCGCTCAAGGTGGGATTCGCTCGGACTTCGCGACAGCGGCGCGTTCGCGGTCCTCTCTGTTGCCGGCCAAGCGGTCGCACAGCACCGTCTCTTTCTCGAGCGGTTCCGTGGGCTGCGCTTCGCGCAACCCGACATCCGGCTGGAGGTCGCCGACGGCATGCTCACCGCCGCCGCCGGTGCGTTCGTCTGGGGGCTCTGCCTGGATGTCGACGGTGAGCGACCCCTGGCCGACAATTGCTTCGACCTGCTGCCGGGCATCCCCTACCGCTGTGCGTGGCCGGCGGAGTTGGGCCCGCCACAGGTGGTGAAGTTTGGCAATCGTGACGTGCCGCTGCGCCCGGAATAAGCGCTCGCCGACGCCGCGCCGCCGACCAGCAGGTCGCCCGGACCGCCCAGGCAGGTTCATCAAGGCAGGACCGACGTGAGCGCAACTGGATACAGAAACATTCACGGAAGACGCGGCGGACGAGGTCTGCGCCCGTGGCTGCTGATCCCCAAGTACCTCCTGGTGGGGGTTTATATCGGCGGGCTGGCGAGCGTGGCGATTGGCATCCTGGGGAGAGACGCGCCGGCGACGCCGGATCAGTGGCAGACCGAATCGCAACTGGTGGGACGGATGTTCACGCGCGTGATCGTGCCCGCACTGATCGGCGTGCTTATGCTGGGGGTGCTGCTGGCGCTGTCGCACCCTGGCGTGTTCATCCGCACCCGGTGGTTTCAGGTCAAGCTGCTGCTGGTCGCAGTGATGGTACCGGCCATGCACACCCACATGCGCGGCAAGGCCCTGGCGCTGCGTTCGGCGATTGAGTCGGATCTCGCGGCGGCAGGGGTCGTGCGACAGGAACTGCTGGTCGGAACGCTGATCACGCTGGCGTGGTCCGCGGTCATCATCATCCTGGGCCGGCTCAAGCCGCGGCTGGGACAGAATCCCGCCCGCGCGACCCCGTCCGCGGCAAACTACTCTTCGAAAGACGCGGCATCCTCCTCCTGATGCTTTCGCTTCGATCCGCGGCGATCCTTCTCGCGTTCCTTCGCGTGATCCTCCTCCTCCGGCTCATCCTCCAGCCCCACGCTCTCGGGAACCGGTGTCGCCTGGCCGTAGTAGCCGGTCAGCAGTCTGGCCAGAGGGGGGATGGTCAGCCGCAGGCTGGCCACGTCAACGACCGTGGACGCGCTTCCCTCCCACAACACCAGCCGACCGCCCGGCTGGTCCGGCCGCGGCAGCGATGCAGCCAGAAACAGCGAATGAATGTAGCCCAGGTGAAAGGTCTCAACCTGCGTGGTGGACATGGGCCCGTACGGGTACCAGCCCGGCTGGCCGTAAGCGCGGGCATAGACCCAGCCCCCGCCGGTCGAATAGCTGCGCACGCCCACGCCGCGGTCGGCGACCTGGTAGTGCATCAGGATCTGCAGTTCCGCCGGCTCGTCGAGCCCCACCCGGTGCAGTTCGGGGCGCTCCCGGCGCAACCCCTCGGCGACATGGCCTGCGAAGTCGGCGAACTCCAGGCTGGCGATCATCGCCTCGTTGGGCGCGATGATGTGATATCGCGGCCCGTTCAGGGCTGACAGCAGCGCCGGATCATCCACCAGGCGGCAGTCGATCTCCGCCCGCGGACCACCGCAGCCGGTCACGCCCCAGCAGGCCGCGATCACTGCCAGCATCACGCCGCGTCCCGTTGTCAGTCCACGCTCGGCCATCGGCTGTACCATTCCCGCCCATCGCGACCCCGCACCGGGACAACCGATCGTTCACTGCCCGGGGCGGGAGGCGTCGGGCACCGCCGCCGTGTTCCAGGCGTTGGTGATCACCACCAGATCCTTGTCCCGGTCATCCGGCTTGGGGCTCACCCGGAACAGCTCGATGCAGCGCAGCTTCAGATAGCTCCGCAGCCTGACCAGTGCCTCCGCGTCGATGATGTAGTAGACCACCTCGTTGCTGTGCAGGCGCGTGGTGATCTTTTCCGCTCCCTCCCGCAGCAGTTCCTCGGGGACGGTCAGCCGGTTCTCGCGCTTCTGAGCCAGAGCCAGGTCGGTGAACAGAGCCTTGACCGGGAAGCCGGCATAGAACGGCACCCGGGCGTCCTGCCGTCCCACGGCCCAGATGATCTCGTCGCGGTGCTCCGGCTCGATCTCGTCGCGCAGCCAGTCGGACAGCTCGATGATTTCACGCCCGAGTTCGCTCTGGCCGACGATGTCCCATGCCCATCCGAAGGTTAGCGCCGACGTGACGCACAGCACCGCCAGGCTCGCGGCACGGTGCCGTTTCAGGAACAGCCCGCCGGTCAGCCCGATGCCGACGGTAAGCAGGAGGCCCCCACCCCACATCGCGGTCAGCGCATACGGCTCCTCGTGAGCCACCACGGCCGTGCCGATGCCCATGCCCACGGCCGCGCCAATGCAGCTTGTCAGAACCGCTGCGCGAACCATCCAGCGCTTCAACTCGCGCGGCTGGAGAAACAGCCGGTCGATCACCGGCGCCAGCAGCAGGGCCAGCCCCGGGATCACCGGCAGCATGTAGTGCGGGCGTTTGAACGGCGAGGTGCTCAGAAACCCGACCTGGACCACGACCCAGGTGAACGCAAACAGCAGGCCGGCGCGCTCCCGTCGGTACATCTTCAGGAACGGAGCGGCGAACGCCTCGAACAGCGACAGCCCGAACGGCAGCATGGCCGGGACCAGCAGCAGGAGATAGTACCACGCCGGCTGGCTGCGGCTGGACAGCTCCCCCGAATAACGGGAGAAGAACTCCAGATCCCAGAGATCCAGGGCCTGCTGCCGAAGCTGCCTGTACACCCACAGCGGCCACGGCAGAACCAGGACAAGGAACAGTACCAGCCCCATCAGCACCCACTTCCAGGGCAGCCGGACGAACTGCGCGCGCAGGTGCATCGGGAGACCGCGTCGCACGGATGCCGGCCGCCGGCGATCGCGCCACGTCTCAGCGACCGGTATGGTCACGAACCAGTAAATGAACAGCGGCAACCCTACCATGGGCAGCGGGAACGGAGCCTTGGCCATCATGGCCATCGCCAGCGCGACGTAGAACAGCGTGAAATACAGGCTGGCCTTCAGTGGCCGGCGGGTACCCATCCAGAAGAAGCCCATCGACAAGGCACAGAACGTGGCCAGCAACATTTCCGTCTGGGCGTTGTGGCCGTAGAACATGACCGCCGCCCCGCAGGCCATGATCGCCGCCGCGACCAGCGACTGCCGCGGGTTGTACATCCACCGTGCGATCCAATAGACCGCCAGCATGCAGCCGATCGCCGCCAGCGCCGACGGGAGCCGGGAGGTGAACGCGGTCACCCGCGCGCCGGCCCCGGGCTCATCGAGCAGGAATGACGCCGCCGCGACGGACCAGAACTGCAGCGGCGGCTTGCGGATAAAGGGTACCCCGTTGAACGGCGGGATCAGCCATTCGTGAGTCTCCAGGATCTCCCGCGCGCTCTGGGCCACGATGGCCTCGTGGTCGCCCAGCGGCGGACCGGCGGCGAGTCCCCACAAATGGGCGAACACCCCCAAAGCCACCACCGCGCAGAGCCAGAACCGCTCCGGGCGACGGGCGGAAACCTCCTCACCGAAGCTGATCGTGCCGCCCGGTGTGGCCGCGCTGCCGTCCCGGCCGGCTGATGGTGGGTGAATCATGCATGGGTTCTCTGGCGGAGGACGCGCGAAGGCGTCGCGAGCGACTCAGGCGTCGGACCCGCGGGCGCCGCCTCGCGACACAACCCGATCAGCTGCGCTGCTCGATCGGGACATAGGCCCGCCTGGCGGCTCCGACGTACACCTGCCGCGGGCGGTAGATCCGGCCATTGGGGTTCAGATGCACTTCGCGCCAGTTGGCGATCCAGCCCGGCATGCGCCCGATGGCGAACATCACCGTGAACATGTTCACCGGGACGCCGATGGCCCGCAGAATGATGCCGCTGTAGAAGTCCACGTTGGGATACAGCTTGCGATCGACGAAGTACGCGTCATTCAGGGCCCGCTCCTCCAGCTTCCGGGCGATGTCCAGCAACGGATCCTTCACCCCCAGCTTGGCCAGCACCGTGTCACAGGACCGCTTGATGATCTTGGCCCGTGGATCGAAGTTCTTGTAGACCCGGTGGCCGAAGCCCATCAGCTTGACCTTCGAGGTCTTGTCCTTGGCCCGTTCGATGAAGTTGTCGATGCTCTCCCCGCTCTCGTGGATCTGCTGGAGCATGGTGATCACCGCCTGGTTGGCGCCGCCGTGAAGCGGGCCCCACAGGGCGCATACGCCCGCGGCCATGGAGGCGTAGAGGTTGGCCTGGCTGGAGCCGACCATCCGCACGGTCGAGGTGGAACAGTTCTGTTCGTGATCCGCATGCAGAATCAGGATCAGGTTCATCGCCTGGACCACGTCCGGGTCGGGATCATAGGGACGGTGCGGCTTGGTGAACAGCATGTGCAGGAAGTTGGCCACGTAGTGCAGATCGTGGCGCGGATAGACCATCGGCTGGCCCACGGATTTCTTGTAAGCCGCCGCGGCGATGGTGCGCACCTTGCTCATGATCCTCGCCGCGGAGTCCAGGAAATGGGTATCGTTGTCGGGCTGCAGCAGGGCCGGCTGAAAGCAGCTCATCGCGTTGATCATCGCCGAGAGAATGGCCATCGGGGGGGCGTTCGGGGGGAAACCCTCGAAATGATGGCGCATATCCTCGTGGATGAACTCATGCTCGGTCAGCAGAGCCCGGAACTCGGCGAGCTGCGCCGGGGTTGGCAACTCACCGAAAATAATCAGGTACGCGGTCTCCACGAAGGTCGAACGCTCGGCGAGCTCCTCGATAGGATAGCCACGATACCTCAGAATGCCCTTTTCGCCGTCGATGTACGTGATCTTGCTCTCGCAGGCGCCGGTGTTGGAGTAGCTGTCGTCCAGGGTGATGTAGCCGGAGGAACCGCGGAGGTTGCTGATATCAATGGCATGCTCGTCCTCGGTTCCTACCACCACAGGCAAATCGTAGGACTTTCCGCTCAAGGTCAGTTTAGCTGTTTCGCTCATGGTCGTGACTCACTCAAGGGTCAGGGCTCTGTCGGAAACCTCCGGCACGCTTGCCGCGAGGCCTGAAACGGAAGGTATTCTAGTGGAAACACCCACCGGGCGAAATCCGCGCGACGCCGGGGGCCGCCCCGTCCGCGTCAGGAGCCATCGGCTGGCCCGCCCGGGCTCTCCTGGGCCGAGATCTCGTCAAGGTATTTCTGGAAATCACCCATCCGGTAGGAGATGAAACAGAAGGCGTGGTGCAGCGCCAGCCATTCCGGATCCTGCGGGTCGCCCTGGGCGTCCTTCCTCAGTTCGTTCAGCTTGGCCAGCAGCGGTTCCGCCTTCATCCTGTTTCCTTTCCAGGGCTCACAAGGTTCGCAGGCGATGATTAATGGGCCGCCCCGCGGCTGTCAAGCGAGCGATTGGCTCGAGTCCGTATGATCGCCGGCCGCCGGCATTCCCTCGGTCCCTTCGGGCACCACCGGGGCGTGGCCCGCCGCAGCCTCGTAAAGAATGTGCGGGGCGATCAGGCCCGACCGCGCCATCTGCCGAAGCTGGCGACGCTGGGACCGCGTGTATGCCAGGGCGGCATTCCCGCTCGGATCCAGGTGGCATACGGCGGACGCCCGCTGATGAATCAGGACGTCACGCATGCGTTCGACGCACTCGGCGCGGTATTCACGCATCAACTGATCGGACAGCTCCCAGCGGGACATGGCGTACCAGCGGTCCATTGCCCCGCGCAACGACCGCCGGCTCACGAACTTGTTCATCCGGTAGAACAGCCGCCAGTTCATCGAAAACGGAAGCAGCGTGTTCGTAAGGCGGGCCGACAACGCCGCCTCGTGGTCGGCAGGCACCTCCCCCAGCACGCCGCTCAGCAGATCCCAGTAGTGCGGCCCGATGGTCGAGTCGGCCCGCAACTCCCAGTACAGGTGCCCGAAACTCACCGTGCTGCGGGTCAGCGTCATCTGCCGCGGCAGGAACTTGCCGTGGGCCACCGTGTCGGCCGCCAGGTGGGACAAGTAGCCCCAGGCGAAGGCCCGCCCGCGGTCGTCCCTGGCGTCTTCGAGGATTGTAAACCCGGTAACCCAGTGGTGGCAGAACTGCTTCACCTGGCTGAGCCGCTTGGCCAGCACCACGTCGGCGGCGATGTTGCCGAACAGGTAGTCGCGCCCGTACCGGCCTAGCACCGCGGCGACGGCGGCCGGCAGCAGTTCAAGGTGGGCCAGCAGATCAGATCCCAGCTTCACGTGCGTCGCCGGCCCCCAGGCCTGTGCCACCGCGGGCAGAAGCACTGTCGCCAGGCCGGCCAGGAGAAGAGTGCGTCGTAGGTTTCCCATTCTTTCGTTGCTCCGCTGCAATGCCCGATACGCCGGTAAGATTTTATCATAGGACGGCTGCGTTGGAGAGTCCAAGACGCGGAGAGGCAAGCGGTTTTGCCCGGCACCCGATCAGGTTGACATTCCCGGACTGCACGGCTCTAATCACCGGATCAGGTGCCGAGAGGTCCGGTTCCCAGGAGCAGCCCGTCCATGTCCGACACGCCGCCCAATCTCAAGGTGACTCGCCAGGGAGTCATCTGCGTGGTCGAGTTTCAGGATCGCAAAATCCTCGAGGAACTGGCCATCAACCAGATCGCGGAACGCCTTACCGAGCTCGCCGATGCCGAGGACGAGCCGCGCCTTCTACTCGATTTCAGGAATGTTGAGCACCTCTCCAGCGCCGCGCTGGGCGTGCTCATCACGCTCAGCAAGCAGCTCGCGGAGCGACAGGGCAAGCTGGTGCTGGCCAACATCCACCCGCACATCTACGAGGTATTCAAGATCACCCGGCTCAACAAGCTCTTCAATATCCAGGACAACTCCGAGGACGGCATCAAGGCGTTTAACTGAGTTCGGTCATGCCCTTCGATCCCCGACCATTGCCTCATCAGATCGTGATTCAGAGCGATCTGAACGCCGCCCGGGAAATCGAGGAGCGCATCCTTGAGCAGATCGAGTCCCTGGGTTACTCCCCGGAGTGCGGGTTCGCCATCCGTCTGGCCATGGAGGAAGCCATGGTCAACGCCCACAAGCACGGCAACCGCGGGGACGCCTCCAAGACCATCACCATCAGCTATGACGTGAACCCCCAGCGGGTCATCGTCCGGGTGCGCGATCAGGGACAGGGGTTCGATCCCGCGCTGATACCGCCGCTCCACCTTGCCAAGGGCAGCTACT
>CAYVVX010000004.1:17619-20147 GCA_964455315.1 uncultured Planctomycetales bacterium
GGAGCGGATTTCCCTGCCCAACGGGCGGGGGATCATGCTCATGCACGCCTACCTCGATCACGTCGCCTACAATGAGCACGGCAACGAGGTCGAGTTGATCAAGGAGAAATGCTGATGCCGGGCCCCAATCCCACGGGCCGTGTCGCCGGCGGGGACCTCAAGATCGAGATCGATCGCCGCGGCGATGTCGCCGTGGTGACGCTCGTGGGCTCGGCTCACATGAATGTCAGCACGGATCTGCGCGACCAGCTTGTCGAGCTCGCCGACGAAACCACGCGGCAACTGGTGATCGACCTGTCCGACCTGGAATTCATCAGTTCCCTGGGCTTGGGCGGCATCGTCGCGGCCCATCTGCGTTCGCGCAAGAACAACGGCAGCGTCGAGTTGGTCAACCCCCGCCCTGAAATCCGGGATCTTCTCAGCGTGACGCAGCTCACCCGGCTGTTTCCCATTTACGACTCGGTGGACGCCGCCATCCGGCGCTCCTGAAGAGGCGGCCACCGGGCTTCACGGGGAAGAGGAGGCTGCCCATGCCCTCGTTGCTTCGACATGCCCCCATCCTCTGTGTCCTGATCCTGACCCGTATGGCCGGTGCCGGCGAAATCACCTTTACCATTCCCTGCGTCACCGGTCATCCCGAAACCCAGCCCTTCCGGGGACATCCCGGCTGGGTTGACGCCTTTCACGCGGGCAACGGCCCCGGGATTGCCGCGCGGGTCAACGAAGAGGCCGCGTTCACCCTCCCGACGCCGCCCAGGGACGCCCCCCTGTGCCTGATCGCCATGTTTGACCGCATCGAAACGCCTCCCATCATCATCCCCGGCGTCAGGCTCGACGAACGGAGGGAAATCCTCATCCCCACCGAGTACGCCTGTGCCCCGTCCGGCTACCCCGACACGTGGAAGCAGCGGTACATGCTCCGCGGGCACGACTTCTATCAGACGGTCGCGGTCAACTGTACCCAGCTTTACGGCGTCAGCGCGTTCGACGGCCCGAAGTTCAAGAAGTGGGGTAACAAGATCAACGTCAGCGTCCACAAGGACGCGCCCAACGGCGAGTTGCTCATGGTCAGCGAAGCCGGCGAAGGCCCGGCCGAGCACGTCTCCGCCACCCACAGTGATTTCGAGCTGCCGCGCATCGGGTGGCGCCACGGCGATCTGCCCGTCGAGCCGGGGCGCACCTATGCCGTTCGTGTCGGTGCCTATCGCCACGGCGGCCCGAACTTCCGGCTCGACGCCTTCCTCCGGCCGGACTCCGGCGACGGCTACCCCGGGGGCAGCGCGATGGTCGACGGTGAGCCCCGGGATGCCGACCTGTGCATGCTCGTCTTCGGCAATGGACATGGCCAGCTCGTCGAGAACCACGTCCGCAGTGAGGAATGGGAGCTGTTCATCCCTCACTATCGGCCGTCGCGGTGCTGGGGACAGTCGTTTCTGTCACATGGGGTCAGCCTTGCCGGGATCAGCTTCTGGGCCGCCGCCGGCGATGACGAGCCGATCGAATGCGAGATCCGCATCCATCCCGATGGCCCCTGGGAGCGTCCCCTGCCTCCGATCAAGCGGGCCGCCGGGCACCCCTCGCCGGAACGTCCGCGCATCCGCTACCCGGAGCTGCCCACGCAAGTCGATGGATGTGAGGCCTTCTACAGGCTGCCCAGCAGACTGTTCCAGGTGGCGTACATGCCGGACGAACTCAAGCTCGCCCCGGGGAGCACCTACTATATCGAAGTGATACCCTCCCGACCGGTGATGATGTACGCTGACGGCGACTACTACAAGGACGGTTACGCCTACTACGAGCGGCTTAAGGCCGACCGGGCCTCGGGAGCCCAGCCTTACACCTTTCATTCCAACCGCTGGACCCTGGCGATGAACATCGTCACCTACGCCAACGAGGGCGGAAAGCCGCTGGCCCCTGATGCCGGTGGCCAATCAACCCCGTGAAGCCCGTTTCCGACATCCGGTCGATGCGGAGGCACAGGGTATGCCATTGAAGCACGAGTTACAAAAGCAATCCCAAGGCGATACTTACGCACCCCGCACCCCGTGTTGGCCGATAGGAGGCTGGAGTGGCGTAGCAGTGGCAGGGGACGCAGCGTCGAGAGGCTGAGGCTGATGAGCGTCATATCGGACATTCCCATCCCCAGCATGCCCCAGGCGGCGATGCGGATCATCGGGCTCTGTTCACGACCGGATACGGATATTGCCCAACTCATTGAGGCCGTCTCCGTGGACGGTCCGCTTTCCGCCCGCCTTATCGGGGTGGCCAATTCCGCCTACTACGGCCAGCAGTACACGGTCGAGACACTGCACAAGGCGGCGTTCATCCTCGGACTCAACTACACCAAGGTCGTCGCTTTGGGCTTCCACCTGGCCGAAGCCTCCGAAGCCTGGGACGATTCCGCGCTCGATCTCAGGCTCCTGTGGCAGGGCAACCTGCTGCGGGCCTGCCTGGCCGGACAGCTTTGCCGCCAGGCCGATCTCCTCAAGCCCGAACGCGGCGAGCAGGCCTTCCTGGTCGGCCTCCTC
>CAYVVX010000004.1:20157-25704 GCA_964455315.1 uncultured Planctomycetales bacterium
CATGCTGCCGCGCGAGCGCCGGGTCGCCGGGCAGGACCATGCCGCGCTGGTCGGCCAACTGACCACCGAGTGGCGCTTTCCGCCCCAGCTCTCCTTTGCCCTTCGTAACCACCACGTTGTGCCGCCGGACGGATCGGATTCCGGCGAAATGCCCGTGCTCTGGAGAATCGCGTGGTGGGTGGGGATGATTCCGTTCGCTGCCAACTGCGCCACGGTCAAGGTTGATGCGAGGCTCCGCGAGCGGGCTCGCCAGGACTTCCGATTGGACACCACCGCTCTCGTGGAGACCTTTATCGTGGCGATCGATCAGTACGAGAGCCTGCGACCGGTCTTCGAGCCTGTGCTTCCCCCGGGAAGCGACGCCGCGTCGCTGATGCAGCAGGCCAGGCGGCTGGTGCTGGCCGTCACCGGGGACGCCCCAGGCCCCCTGGGCGCGATCGATTAGCCGGCCCGCGGGATCATGCCCCGCCAACTCGCTCCCACTACTCTGAAATGAAGCCTTGCATTTCGCGGTTCATTCGTTACCATGCCTGCTCACAAGTGAAGAGTGCACGATGACCGGTTCCCGCGCGTTGCGGGATGAAAAGGGAAGGTGGTGAGAATCCACCGCGGACCCGCCGCTGTAATCGGAGGTACCGTTCACACAATGCCATTGTTCCGGCGCGGCTCCATCGGGGGCATCCGGGATGAGAAGGCGTGAACGGGTCACGGGGCGAAAAGCTCGGGACGTCATGTCGCGAGCCCGCCGATGTCCGTGTCCTCCGTAAGCCAGAAGACCTGCCGGTAGTCGTGGTGTTTCGTCAGGTGCCCCGGGCATTGGGTGCCGTCGATTTCGCCAGCGCAGGACCGATCGCGGACAACCCGCTTCAACCGGCTCCCGCGTCCAGATAGGTGACATCACGGCCTCGGTGCCCCCATGGCGCCGAGGCTTTTTTTGTGGCTCGAGGAACGGCCACGGAAAGGATGTCCCCATGTCAGGAAAGTTGCGAACGGGCGTTGTCTGGATCCTGCTCGGCTGCCCCGCGGCGGCTCATGCCGGCGGCTTCGCCGGCGAGGTGATCAGCTACGTCCAGGGCAGCGGGCTCGACCCCAGCGATGCCGCCTACAGCGACCCCGCGAGCGTGCTGGGATCCCCGGAGCGGTTCACCGGCGAGAACACCCCCTTCCCCAGCGTGGTCAGCGCCTTCAGCCCCCCCTTCTCGATTCACGAAATGGTATCGATCGGTGAGGGCGGCTCCATCACTGTCCGCTTCGATCAGCCCATCGTCGATGACCCCAATCACCTCTACGGCGTCGACTTCATGATCTTCGGCAACGCCGGATTTATCCTCGGTGATTTTCTCAACCTTACCGTGTCCACGCCGGCCACCCTGTTCGGGCCCGGGTCGGGCCGGGTCGAGGTCAGCGCCGACGGCGTCACCTTCTACCAGATCCCCCATGCCGTGACGGACCAACTGTTTCCCACCCAGGGCTACCTGGATGGCGGCCCCTTCGACAACGCGCCGGGTTCATCGCCAACCGACTTCTTCAAACCGGTCAACCCGGCCCTGACCCTCTCCGACTTCGACGGCAGGTCCTACGCCCAGATCCTGGCCATGTACGACGGCTCCGGCGGCGGGCTGCCGCTCGACCTCGCCGCGGCCGTCGATCACCTTGGCGCGCCCGCGGGCCTGGCCAGCGCCTCCTATGTCCGCGTGTCCCAGATAGGGGCCGGCGACACCCAGATCGAAGCCTTTGTGGCCGTGCCGGAGCCCGCGACGGCGCTGTTCGTGCTCGGCGGCATGGGCATCACGCTGATTCGTCGCCGCCCGAGCCAGGGGTGGACGCTGATCACATGAGAATCGCTCATCAACACATGCTGTGTCGGGCGATCGCGGGCGTCACGGTCGCGTGCGCGATGATGATGCCCGTCCGCCCGGCGACGGCCGACGAGTGGATCGAAACCTTCGCGGATGATCCGCTGGTGGCGAACCGCTGGTCCGTCATGCCCGGCGAAGATTCCGCCCGATTCACCTGGCAGGCGGGCGCGCCCGCGCTCCAGGCCCGCTATGACACGGGCCTGCCGACCGCCCGGCTGGTCCGCCCGTTGCCCTTGGCCGCCACGCCGGATCGATCCTTCCGCGCCCGCGTGCGCTTCACCATCGCGGGCCAGGGGTTCTTTGCCCATCCCAATCTGAACGCCCAGATCGCGTTCGGCTTTCTCAACACGACGACCACCGGCCCCGACCGCGTGGGCTTCGCACCGGAAGCGGATGCCTTCGATCTGCTCAGCGTCGACTACTATCCCAATGTCACCTTCTTCAGCGGACCGAGCCTGGGGCCCACCATTATCAACCGCAACGCGGGCCAGGGTTTCTTCTCCGCGATCGACTTCAGCTTTGGCGCGGAAACTTCGCTCACCGAACCCGGCGAGCCGGAGCTTCCGCACGATCAGCCGCTGGAGGCGGACCTGCGCTACAACCCGCTGACCCGTCAGGCCACGCTGCGCGTGCTGGACAGCAACGGTCCCCTGCCGATCAACTTCGGCGGCGGGCTCGACGGGGACAACACCACCATCACCACCCGCCTGACCGGTCCCGGCTTCGCGCTGGATGCCTTCGGACTCCTGCTCTGGAAGGACACCAACCCGCTGGCCGGCGGACAGTCCACGGTCATCGCGGAGGTGACCTTCGAGGAGGTGCACGTCCGCGTCATCGACTACGGAGACTTCGACGGCGACGCCGACGTGGACGGTGACGATCTGACCCTGATGGAAGACTGCCGAACCCCTCCCGGCGTGCCCGCGACCACGGAATGTCTCCGCTTCGACAGCGACAACGACATGGATGTCGACCAGAGCGACTACGGCGCTTTCCAGCGCCGCCGCACGGAGGAACTGCCATGAACCGTGTGTTCCTGAAGTCCAGCGTGGAGCGGGATGACGCGCGCCGGCGAATAGCTCTTCTCCAATCTCCAATCTCAAATCTCAGATCTGCCCCGAGGGCCTTCTCCCTCATCGAACTGCTCGTCGTGGTGGCCATCATCGCCCTGCTGGCCGCCATCCTGCTGCCCTCGCTGTCCGGCGCCCGCCGGCAGGCCCAGGCCTCGGTCTGCGGCGCCAATCTTCATCAGTTGGGACTGGCCACCGCCATGTACCTCGATGACAACCGATCAAGCTACTGGCGGGAGTACGTGGAGGTCTGGAACGACTCGTCCTACGAGGGTCGGCAGTGGTGGTTCGGCTACGAACCGGACGGACCGCCGACCAGTCCCATCAACGTGCGCCACCGCCCGCTGGACAAGCGTCGCGGCGCCCTGGCCCGCTACCTGCGTTCAACGGACGATGGCCTGCAATGCCCTGCGTTCCCCTACGATGAGGGCAGCTACTTTCCCAAGTTCGCCCGGCGCAGCGCGTCGTACGGTTACAACCTGCGCCTCGGCCCGCGGAACAGCAAGCTCCCCGTTAAACGGCGGGACGACCTGATCCGCGACAACGCGTCGGTCTTCGTCTTCGCCGACGGTATTCTCTATGACTTCGAGCCGCAGTCACGGATCAACGAGGGCTTCTTCATCGACCACGTCCCCTTCGCGATCGAGTCCACCGCGTGGGGCTACGCGCACTTCCGCCACCGAGCCCGGGCCCAGGTGCTCTACCTCGATGGGCACACTGAACCACAACCCCTGCGCGGGCCAGGCTACACCGCCGGGGTCCAGGTCGGCGGTCCGGCGGGGAACCTCAGCGATCCCGCGGGCGGTCAGCGGATCTACGGCCCGCGTTAGTCAGCACGCCGGCGGAACCGGCTGTTTCGATCTCGGATCCGAGATTGCAGATTCACTATCGGTGGGGATCATCCCCACCTCCGACCGGCCCGTTCAGTACTTTGGCTCGTTCCCCGGCTTCCACTTGATGTTGCAGCCCACGCTGGGTTTCTGGTCCGCCGGTACCGGCTTACCCGCCAGCACCGCGTCCAGCGCCGCCCGCAGGTCCGCCCCGGTGACCGGTTTGCCGCTGTTGGGCCGACTGTCGTCAAGCTGACCGCGGTAAACCAGCTTGCGATCCTTGTCGAACAGGAAGAAGTCCGGCGTGCAGGCTGCCCGGTAGGCCCTGGCCACCTGCTGGGTCGCGTCGTACAGGTAGGGGAAGGTGTACCCGGCCAGCTTGACCTCCTCCTTCATCTTCTCCGGGCTGTCATCGGGGTAATTGGCCACGTCGTTGGCATTGATGCCCACCACCGCAACGCCCCGGGCCTGGTAATCCCTGCCCAGATCGGCCAGCGCCGCTCGAACGTGCTTGACGTAGGGGCAATGGTTGCAGATGAAGGCGACCAGCAGCGCCGGCGCATCCCCGAAGTCGGAGAGGCCCACCTGCCGCCCCTGGGTATCGGGAAGCTTGAAATCCGGGGCCACAGTGCCCAGCGGGAGCATGGTGGATGGGGTCACAGCCATGAGCGCGTCTCCTCTTGAGGGACAACTGGAATCATTCGTTCAGAAGTCATCATAGTCCCCAGCTCACCATCGGCAAGCCATCCGGCAGACTCCCTAATCGCCGCCTTATTCCCGATTTCACTTGGCGCGGCAGGTACGGCATGGATAATAGTTCAGTTTCATTGATGGCCGCGAGATCGGTGGCAGGAGCGCCTCAGGCGCCCGCCAGGCCACCGCAGCGTGCCAGGCATCCGATCGAACGCCCGCACAACCCCTGGAGGTGAGGAAGATGTCGTCCAAGCCAACCCGCGCCCTTGGCCTGCTCGCCGTCCTGCTGGTTCCGTCCGCGGTCATGGCCGCGGTCACCGACGTGAAGATTAACGAGATCTTCACCAACCAGGAGGGGGCAGATACCCACGAGTTTATCGAGCTCTACAACACCAGTGGTACCCCACAGTCACTGGACGGGTTGACCGTCATCATCATCGAGGGTGACAACGGCCCGACCAAGGGCAACATCATCCTCAACAAGTCGCTGACCGGACAGTCCATCCCCGCGGGAGCATACTTTGTTCTGGGAAACGGCGCGCAGACTGATTTTCCCGTTGATCTGTCCTTCAGCACCGCCACCAACAACATCCAGAACGGTACGCAAACCATCCTGCTGGTCCAAGGTTACTCCCCCCCGCCTCTCAACGACGTGGACAGCAACAACGACGGCGCGCCGGAGTGGTCTTCCGCCCAGCTCGGTACCATCATCGACGGATTCGGTACGCGGGATACGACCAGCAACAACGATGTCATCTATTATGGGGTTCCCGAGATCGGACCCGATCCGTCGCAGGACGAGGATCCCGGGGTGGCCCGCCTGTGCGATGGCTTTGACACCGACACCTCCATCGACTTCTTCTTCCTCAGCAACAACAAGCCTCTGCCACCGTTCACCGGCAACGGCACCGACGGCCAACCGATCGCGACCCCGGGGGTACCGCGCCTGTGCAGCCTGGTCGCCCGGGACGTGCTGGTCAAGACCGACAGGAACGCCGGCACCGTGCTGGTTCAGCTTGACGCCACCGATCCCGAGCCCGGCCCGACCGATCCGCCGATCTACAGCATCACCAGCGGTCTCGCCGGCGTCTCGCC
>CAYVVX010000005.1:0-24589 GCA_964455315.1 uncultured Planctomycetales bacterium
ATCTCGGCCTTGGCGCCGACGTCGACGCCGCGGGTGGGCTCGTCGAGCAGCAGCAGCCTCGGGCCGGTCATCAGCCACTTGCCCAGCACCACCTTTTGCTGGTTCCCGCCAGACAGGGCGGTGACCGGGGCGTCCAGCGAGGGAGCCTTGAGGTGCAGCTCGGAGGCCAGCGGTTCGGCCAGGTGCCGCTCGATCCCGCCGCGGAGCCAGCCGCCGGGGGCCGCCCGGTGCAGCGATGCCAGGGTCATGTTGTGCAGCACCGACATGGACAGCACCAGCCCGGAGGTCTTGCGGTCGTTGGTGACCAGGGCGATGCCGCGGGCGATGGCGTCGCGCGGCGTGCGGGGCTGGTAGGGCTGCCCTTCGATCTGGAAGCTGCCGGAAGCTTCGCGCCCATAGCGGCCGAAGATTGCTCCCAGCACCTCGCTGGCGCCGTTACCCATCAGCCCGCCGAGCCCGACCACCTCGCCGGCCCGGACGGTGAAGCTCACGTCGTCGACCTTCGACCTGCCGGAGCGCGGGTCGGGCAGGGTCAGGTGTTCGACGCGCAGGAGCTCCCTGCCCGGGGCGCTGACATGCTTGGGAAAGAGCTGGTCGATCCGCCGGCCGACCATCCAGCGGATCAGCTCATCGCGGTCGAGCTCGGCGGTGGGACGGCAGCCGACGTAACCGCCGTCGCGGAAAACGGTGATGCGGTCGGCCAGGGCGTAGATCTCGTCCATCTTGTGGGAGATGTAGATCAGCCCGACGCCGCGCCGGCGCAGGCCGCGGAGGATGTCGAACAACCGCCGGGCCTCCGATTCGGACAGGGCACTGGTCGGTTCGTCGAGGATGAGGATGCGGGCGTCGCGGGAAAGGGCCTTGCCGATCTCGATCAACTGCTGGATGGAGACACCATACTCGGCGACCGGCCGGCTCACCTCGATGCCCGGCGCCAGCGTGGCCAGGAATTCGCCCGCCCGGCGGCGCATGGCCCGGTGGTCGACGGTGCGGAAGCGGGTGAGCGGCTCGCGCCCCAGGAACATGTTCTCGGCCACCGAGAGCCAGGGCACCAGGGAGAGTTCCTGGTGAATGATGGCCACGCCGGCATCCTCGGCGGCCCGGGGGTTGTCGAAGTGGACTTCGGCTCCATCAATCTCCACACGACCGGTGTAGTCGGTATAGACCCCCGCGATTACCTTCATCAGCGTGCTCTTGCCGGCACCGTTCTCGCCCACCAGGGCGTGAATCTCACCGGGCCTGACCTCAAGCTGGACACCGTGCAAAACTTCGACATGCCCGAAGCTTTTCCGGACGTCCTGGAGGCGCAGCAGGGGTCGATTCGCATCGGCGGAGGAACGCGCGACTGTGACCTGGGTGGCCATGGCAGGCGGTATGATGCTGGAAAGCGACTTTCATCACAAGCCCGGTGGCTTTGCGGCATTATCTCGTGCATTTTGCGCGGCTTCCGTGGATAATGCGCGGTCAGGGGCATCTCGGGCCTGCAGGGTAGTGTGGCGGGCCGGGCTCTGGAGGGAGCCTATGGCCGAAGGCATGTGGGAAAGGGCAGAGAGCGATATCGCCGTGCGCTTACCGTCCGGGCGGTTCGACCCGCTGGTCTGGGAGCATGCGCGCCGCGTCGCCCACCTTTCCACTCTTATTGCATCCATCAATGAACTGCAGGCCCGCCGGCCTGACCAGGCGGCCCTGCAGGCGGGGGCGCTGTATCACGACGCCGGCTGGATCGTCCAGCTTGCTTCCGGGGAGATCACCGTCAACGAGCTGCTGCTCCGCCCGACTTCCGACGTGCAGCGTGAGCTGGGCGCGGACCTGATGCTGCGCCGGCTCAAGGGAATCCTGCCCCAGGAAGTGCTGGAGCTTGCCGCCGGCGCCATTCGTGAAATGAGTGATCGCGGCACCCGACTGCTCGAGGCCCAGGTGCTCGCCGAGGCCGAGAACCTCGACGAGATCGGCCCGCAGACCGTCCAGCTCATGGTCCGGCGCCAGTGGGGCGAGGGCCGATCGACCGAGGACATCCTGCGCACCTGGGAGCGCCAGGAGGAATACCGCTACTGGGAGGCCCGGCTGAAGTCGGATTTCCGATTCGACACGGTCCGGCGGATCGCCGTCGAACGGCTGGAAACGCTGCGCCGCTACATGGCGGATCTCAGGCGGGTGATGAGCTTTGAGGACATTCCCTGGGCCGCGCCCGGCGAGGGCGAGCCCGGCGCCGCCCGGCGGAAGCAGTCGAAGAAATAGCGGGTTGAGGAGCGGGGGCGGATGCCGCGTTCGGGGGCACGCCTGCGCTTCCCGTCGCACGCGACGGGGCTAAACAAGAGGCGCGCGACGGAACTCAGCAAGTACCACGCGGGGGCGGACGCGGTTGCCCCGGGGTCACCACTCGAAATGCGATGCCAGGCCGCCGCGCAGCGGGCGGGTGCGCTTCTTGGCGGGTTTGCCGGAGGCTTCCGCGGGGGCGTCGGCATCGCGCTGCTTGGGTGGAGGCCTCATCGACAGGCTGATCCGCTGGGCTTCCCGGTCGATCTTGATGACCCGGACCTCGACTTCCTGCTGCTCCTTGACCACGTCGGCGACCGCGCGGACCCGCTGGGCGGACAACTCGGAGATGTGAATCAACCCCTCGATGCCGGGGGCGATCTCCTCGAAGGCCCCGTACTCCATGTGCCGGGACACCTTGCCCTTCACCGTCGAGTCGATCGGGAATCGGGTCTCCACCAGTTCCCAGGGGTTCTGCTCGGTCTGCTTGAGCCCCAGCGAGATGCGATGCTTGCCCGGGTCCACCTTGAGGACCACGGCCTCCACCTCCTGGTCCACCTGGAGGAGTTCGGAGGCCTTGCCGATGCGGCGCGACCAGCTCATTTCGCTGAGCGGGATCAGGGCCTCGAGCCCCTCCTCCAGTTCGACGAAGGCCCCGAAGTCGGCCAGGCTGATCACCTTGCCCTTGACCCGGCTGCCCTCCTGGTACCGCTCGGCGGCGGTGTCCCAGGGATTGGGCTTGAGCTGCTTGAGACCCAGCGAGATCTTGCCGGCCTTGCGGTCGACCTTGAGGACTTTGACCTCGATTTCCTGCCCGAGCTGTACGGCTTCGGTGGGGTGCTTGAGGCGCCCCCAGCTCATGTCGGTGATGTGCAGCAGGCCGTCGACGCCGCCGAGGTGAAGAAACGCGCCGAATTCGGTGATGTTGGAGACCGTGCCGGTGCGCACCTCGCCTTCCACCAGGGCATTGAGCAGCTCGGCCCGCTTTTCCTTCTTCTCGCGATCGAGGATCTTTCGCCGGCTGACGATCAGGTCGCGGGTGGTTCGGTCCACCTGGGTGACCACGCAACGGACATGCTCGCCGATGAGGACGGAGATGTCGTGAAGCCGGCGGCTGTCCACCTGTGAGGCCGGCAGGAAGGCCCGGGCGCCGCCGATGTCCACGTCCAGCCCGCACTTGTTCATGCCGGTGATCACGCCCTCGAGGACGTCGCCGGGCTGCACCGCCTGCCAGAAACTGAACTCATCGGCCTGGCGCTTGCTGAGTGCCAGCAGCCCGCTCTGCTCGTCTTTGCCCTCGATGATAACGCGGATGTCGTCGCCGTCCTTGGGCAGCGGCTGGGAGGCGTATTCGATCAGGGGAACCACGCCCCGGCCAAGCTCGCCCAGCTCCACGAAGACCCACTCGGCGGTGACGCGGGCCACCTTGCCGGGATGGACCTGCTGCATCGGATCAGCGGCAGGGGCGGGCGCTGCAGAAGCCGGAGTTTCAGATGACTCGGGCGGAGGCGGCGCGGGTGTTGATTGCGCGGCGGCGCTGGCGCCGGCGTCCCGTGAGTCAACAGGCGGTGCTGGCGCAGCGCCCGGGGCGGCGGGAACATCAGCCGGCGGAGTTCGCGGGGCTTCCACTTCGGCCGGGGCCTGCTCATCGAGCCGCTCCGGCGGGTTCGTAGGCACGTCGCTCATAACCCGCGTCTCATCTCCGGGGGCTGCGTTCGTTCCATTGAAACAGGCAGCGCGAGGTCTCATCGGGGGATCACGATCCCCACACCGCTTCTCGATCCGCACCATCTTGGACCAGCCGGGCGGTCGCGGTCAAGGCCGGTGAACGAATGAGCCCGCGGATTCGAGGTCTCCGGGCACGGGTTTGGCAGCCATCGGGGCCGCGATCGGCTCTCCATCCGCGGAGCGGGCCAGGCGTATTTCCGGCGGTGGAGCGACTCAAACTCGGCGGTGTGGATGAACGCCCGACATTTTCGGAAGGCCGTTCCGGGAGAAACGCCCCCCGGGTTTGGGGTGAACGCCACCGCGAGTTACCAGACCAATGGGAAGATTTGCCTCGTCCGTCTGCATATCGTAAGGATCAGGTAAGATCGGGGAGGAGAGCCATGAAGAAGTTCCTGAACTGGGAGTGGTATGCCCTGGCGGTGCTGACCGGAGAAGGTCTGGCGATCGTCTACGTGATCGGCAGTACCGTGGTGAGCGTGCTTCACTGAGCACGTTCGCGCCCGCGTCTCCGGACGGTCCCCTCGCCGCTGATGGACGATCGGCGGATGAGTCCGGGTAAGCTGCGCGCCATCAGCCCCGGCCCCAACTGTCCTTCCTCCGCTGAAGCGTGCCTCCCTTTTTTCATGTCGCCTCAATCGCCGCTCCAGACCCTGTTCCCAAACACCCGATAACTCATCAGTAGGACGATCTTTCTCTGCCCCGGCCGGGTCTGAGCCTGCACAGCCGTTTCGGAGCGGCGGTGGGCGTGGAGGGGGTCTTGTCCGTACCGCCGGCACGTGACCGGCCCCGGCCCGATGGATGACCACGCATGTTGACGCAACAGATACCCCTGCCGGAGCTGCGGCGGCAGATCCTGAGCCTCGCCGCGGCCCCGGAAACCTACCCGTTCATCAGTGTTATCGACGACTACCTCCACCGGGTGCCCGACGACGACCAGATCCGGGCGATGGCGCTGGGGGCACTGCTCCGGAAGGGCTTCAACTCGGTGGCGGCGGAGCTGGCCGGCGCGGCCCCGGAGGGCACGGAGGCGTCAGCGGAGCTGCGCCGGGTGGCGGGCGACCTGCGCAAGCTGCCTTCGGAGCGTGTCGACTGGTCGTCCACGAACTCCCGCTTCGAGGGCAACCTCACCGCGATGCGGGCCCGCGGCGGCGAGTTCCCGGCGCTGGCCGATCGGCTCGATCAGTGCTGGCAGGAGATGTGCGTCCGGCTGACTCTGCACAAGGCCAACGACGGCAACTGGCAGGTGCGGGCAGTGCTCTCGGACGGGCGGCGATGCTGGCTGCCGGCCGCGGTGGACCACGCGGGCAACTACGAGAAGATGCCGCCGGCGGAGGAGATGGCCGGCAAGGTGGTGGCCCCGTTCCTGCTGGACGGGGTGGGCACGGGCCTGCTGGTGCCGTGGATGCACGCGGAAACACGGCATACCTTCCTGAGCTACAGCCCCGCGATCCATATCGTGGAAACCAACGTGCGGGCGCTGACCCTGGCCTTGCGGCTGCATGACTGGTCGGCCGCGCTGGCGGACGAGCGCGTGTACCTGTTCGCGGGAGAGGACGCCTGGGAACGCTGGCTGGAGCTGGTGGATACCGACGAACGCCTGGCGATGCCCATGCAGTTGGTGCGGACGCTGGCCTGGCCGGGATGCCCGCCGGGGCGATCCACCGAGATGCTGGAGAAGGCCACCAGCCGGCGTGCTGCCAACGCGGAAGCGCTGCGCTGCGAGGGGGAAGCGATCTACGCCGGGCGCGATGCCGCATATTTCGCGAAGCGATTCGCCGCGGCGGGCAGCGACGATCCGCCGCGCATCCTGATCGCCACCAGCCGCTTCACCACGTTCCTGCAGCATTCGGCCCGCGATCTCCAGGCTGCTTTCGAGCGGGCCGGCTGCGCGACGCGGCTGGTCATCGAGGAGCGCGATCACGATGCGGTGCCGTCGGTCGGCTACCGGCGGGTGCTGTGCGAATGGCAGCCGGACCTGATCCTGATCATCGATCACCATCGCCATCATCATCCCGACCGTTTCATCGACGGCGTGCCGCTGGTCTGCTGGATTCAGGATGAGCTGCATACCCTGTTCAACGCGGGGGTCGGCGGCAGGCTGGGCCCCATGGACTTCACCATCGGCTACGGCATGTCCCGGGCGGTGCTGCAGTGCGGCTACCCCGAGGAGCGGTTCATGCCCTGCCGGGTGCCGGTGGCGGCGGAGAAGTTCGCCGCGGGCGCGGGTATGACCTCCCGGAGGCAGCACGACCTGGTCTACATCAGTCATCACTCCGAGACGCCGGCGGCGCTGCACCAGCGGGTCCGCGGTCAGAGCGCGGGTGACGTGGTGCGGCTGATGGATGCCTTCTACGAGCGCACCCGGTCGCTGCTGGAGAGCCCGGAGTTCAACGCCGGCCACGATCTCGACGCGCTGCTGGCCGAGACCGACCGGGAGACGAACCTGCACTGCACCGAGCCGGCGGGCCGGTCCTGGCTGATGACCACGCTGGTCACGCCGCTGGTGGATCGGACCCTGCGGCACGTGACCCTGAAGTGGGCGGCGGATTACGCCGATGCCGCCGGGCGGACACTGGCGATTTACGGACGCGGGTGGGAAGGTCATCCCTGCTTCAACCGCTACGCGAAGGGGGTGGTCGAACACGGCGGGCAACTGGGGTCGGTGATCGCATCGTCGGGATTGAACCTGCACTGCGGCCTGGTCCCGGGGCTGCACCAGCGCGTGCTGGAGGCGGTCGCGTCGGGCGGGTTACCCCTGGTGCGGTATCATCCCTTCGACTTTTACCGGGAGGGCTTCAGGAGCTTCGGGCAGTTCCTGGAACGGCGCGGCATCACGGCGCCGACAACGATGCCGCTCGACGACCTGCCCGGCGATTACGTCCGGTCGTATCGCGAGAGCTGTGCGCTGACCCGCCGCCCGGTGTGTGATCCGCTGCCGATCAGCGCTGAGATCCTGCTCGAGCACCGGATCCGGTGCCACGCTGACCTGCGCGAGTATTACGCGGGCCTGGCGTTCCCGGATTTCGAGAAGCTGACCTTTGATACGCCGGAGTCCCTGGCCGCGCGGGCCGAAGCCTGGCTCGACGATCCCGACCGCCGCAACGCAACGAGTCGCCGGATGGCCGGGGTGGTGCGCGACCTGTTCAGCTACGACGCCCTGGTCGAGCGGCTGCTGGCGTTCCTCAGGCAGCGATTGGCTCCATCCGAATCCCCATCCCCGCCGGCTCACCGGGTGGCCAAATCCCTGGTTGCCGCCGCGGTCGGCTGATCAGCGCATCACGATCTGCTCTCTGGGGGGGCGCTCCGGGCGCCGGTCCGCCAGTGTCGCGTCGGCCGCGGGGGTGAACGACAGACCGGTCAGCGCGCACAAGCCATCGACGAAACCCGCGGCCATGCCGCTGCCGGGGGGCAGGTGCTGCCGGAGGTGATCCCGGTAGTTGCGGGCACCGGCCATCAGTCGCCGGCGACAGGCTTCGTCGTGAACAAACCGGTCGATTTCCGCGCAGAGCTCTTCCAGGTCCACCCTGGCGATGGCGGCA
Source organism: uncultured Planctomycetales bacterium (assembly GCA_964455315.1). Lineage (GTDB taxonomy): Bacteria > Planctomycetota > Phycisphaerae > UBA1845 > PWPN01 > CAYVVX01. The sequence goes on from CAYVVX010000005.1 coordinate 7,524, forward strand.
CCGTGGCGGGCCAGCTCGGAGCGGTCGAGCCCCAGGTCATGATGATCCCATTGGAACACGGCCACGCCAGCCGCGGCCGCGTCCAGCGCGAACATGCTGTAGGTGGTGATCACCGCGTCATACGAATGGATCACCTCCTGAATCGGGCCGTACTCCGTTCGCATGAAACCGCGCAGCGACTGCGGATAGTTGGACGGCGCATCCCAGGGATGCAGGCGCACGTCCAGCTCGGCTCCGGGAAGGCCGTGAAGCCGCTCGATCAGCCGCGCGTTGTGGGGGATGATTCGCTTGGACAGGCCCATTCCGAACCCCGGGCCCACTCCCCCGCAGGCGATCAGGAAGCGTGGTCGCCGGCCCGGTACGCTCGTATCGGGGGAACGCAACGGATGGTCCAGGCGCGGGTTGCCCAGCCAGCGCACCGTGCCCGGCGGTGATCCGGGCAGGTGGGCGGCAGCCTCGGCGTCGCCCGGTGTAAAGGCAGCCAGCAGGGGCGCCGCTGGCGGATAGAGGCAACCGTTCAGGTAGCGTCCCGGCTCGCCCCCGGGAAGCCAGAGGGCATGCTTGATGCCTACCGTGGGAATGCCGAGCGAGCGCGCCGCGTGGTGTCCGCAGTAGGCCGGCCAATCCTTCTCCGCGAGCGAAAGCATCAGTCGGGGCTGCGCCGACCTGAACCGTTGATCCATCAGGCGGTGCATGGCCAGGAGTTTGGGCGTCCATCGCGGCCAGTTGAGCAGGCGGATGACCGTGTCGGCCAGCCGGCCGCGCAGCGGGGCGAAGTGGCCCTGGCGCGCGGCCAGCTCGCACCATCGGCGGACCCGGGATGAGAGCAGGCGCGCATGGGCATCAGCTCGTGGTGGCGGATAGGCGAATGACTCCACGTCGGCGCCGGTTATGTCGGCCAGTTGGGCCAGCGCCGCCGTATGTCGCGTCACCCACAGGGAGCATCGGGCGCCGCGGCGGGCCATCTCCTCGACGGGAAAGCCCGCCAGCATCCGCTCCTCGGTCCAGTTGCCCAGCAGGAAGACCACGTCGCAGGCCCGGGCCGGCGGCTCAGCCTGCGGACCGCTCTCGAATGTCTCCCGAGTCGAGCGGCGCAGCGCGGCCACCGTCTCGTGCCATCGGCGGCGGGGCGGCCAGTTGGGGTCTCCGAGGTTGGCCCGGGTGAGGCTGCGGACGGGCAATCCGACAGCACGGGCCAGGGTGGCCCCGAACCAGTCGCTGACGATCTCGATCTTTGGATTGGCCCTGCGCAGCACCAGCAGCATCGCGGCGCAGGCAACCAGCTCGCTGTGGACCGCGTAACGCTGGTAGTCGCCGTCGACGAGGGGCATGCGCTGATAGTCGGGCATGGGCGGGCCCGACCAGCGGGCGCACGCGTCCTGGGTCGCGACGGCGATGTCGATCAGCGCTCTCCAGGGGAAGAAGTCGGTCACCACCCAGTAGGGCAGCCCGGCGGCTCTCACGGCGGACTCCACGGCGAACCGCCCGACGAGGATGGGTGCCCCGGGCAGGCTGCTGTGCAGGTCCGCCAGGGTGCGCGTCGACGGGGTCTGCCACAGGAATACCGCCCGGCGCGGGCGATGCGGGAAATCCGCGGGTGTGGCCCCCGGCGCGAGCAGCGCCGGGTCGAACAGTGCGTGATCGCTGGAATCCATCGAGTGCTTGCGCCTTAACATCATCAGCGATACCCGCTCATGGCGTACGGGCCGCGCTGCCTTCCGCTGCACATGCCCAACCGGGTCTCCCTTCCTTCGCGGTATCGACTTCGCAGGGAGTGCAAAGCGCCTGAAGTTGCGCCGGCGAGACGCCTGTGCCGCGCCGGTTCTACGATGCGGTCAAGGACGATGCGCATACTTCGGCCGGTACGTGCAATGCCATGCCGGCAGCCTCCAGGAGCACGCCCTCGATGCGGCTGCTGGTGGCTTCCTGCGAGTGGACCCGCAGGAAGGGGGCCACGAACGCCCGCCTTCGCTCCGCCTCGCGCGGGTCGGTCCGGCGGCGCAGGATCTCGCCCAGCCCCGAGGTCCAGGATTCCGCCGTGTTCTCACACAAGGCGATGGCGTCCTGGGCGTCGAGCAGATCGTTGAACGGCGGGGCATCGCTGGCGAGGACCGGCTTGTCCGCGGCCATGGCCTCCAGAAGCTGGATGGGGAACGCCTCCCAGTCGCTGGGCACGGCGATGATGTCGCCGCCGAGCAATGCCGCCGGGATGGTCGTGTCGGGCTGGTAGCCGACGAAGTGGACCCGGCCGGTGATGTTCTCCATCTGTGCAAGGTGTCGGAGTCGCTGGGACTCGCCACCGGTGCCGATCAGGATCAGATGGAGCCGGGTGCCCTGTGCCGCAAGTTTCGCGACCGCCTGGATGAGCAGGTCCTGTCGCTTGGGCCAGTCCAGCCGGGCGGCACAGATGACGAGGAGGTCGTCGCTGGCGAGCCCGAGTTCCCCCCGCCAGTCGCGCGGGGTCACCCGGGCGAAGCGGGCACGCTCGAGTCCCGAGGGTACCAGGTGGCAGGGGGCGGGCGAACGGGTGAAGCGGGCGATCTCTGTTTCCAGGTGGCGGGCCGGCAGGACAAGCCGGTTGACGCCTTCGCACGCCCGGGTCATCAGGGCCGCGTACTCGAGCCGCGCCGGCTCGGGCAGCAGGTGCGGCCCGTCGAGAAGCTGCTCGACGAAGACCCTGTCATCGACGGTGGCGACGCAGGGGACGCCGGTGGCTTCCTGCAGGAGGTAACCGAGGGCCCCGGTGGGCCAGAGCACGCGGGTGTAGATGGCCTCGATGCGGTTCCGCTCGATCAGGTCCGCGGTCCAGTCGACTTGGGCTTCGAGCAGGGGCTCGAACTCATTCAGCCAGAACCGGTCGCGGTCGATCTCGGTGTCGGTGAGGGGATGCCGCCGCTGAACCAGCCGGACGCCGCGGATCCGCTCGTCGCGGTCGCGCGGGCCCAGGCAGGCGAAGATGATCTCGTGCCCGTAGGTGGCGATGGTCTCGGCGTGCTGCCGGCACGCCAGCTCGGCGCCGGCGATGAACGGATCCTCGTACGGTGAGCGTTCGCCACGCATGCCGCCCCAGACGGTGAATAGCAGTCGCATGTGATCGTTCCTCGCAGAGCGGATGCTTCCGCCGAATCACGGTCAGCTCTCAGCAGGGCAGGAGCTCTGCGTGCCCACGTTCCCTGCCGAGCCCGGGCGCTCGATTGACACGCCGCTCGAGGTGCCGGGCGTCCTTCCAGACCGCGGTTGGCGCGGACCTGCCACGCTTCGGGCCGTATGCCCTCACCTAGTTATCGGCCGCTGGGCGGGCGAACATGCGTTCGGATGCCGTGGGACAGGCGAACCGCAGGCGCGTCCGTCCGTCGGCCAAGTGGGGTGCGGGGTCGAACGCGGCAAGCCATTGAGATCAATTGAGTTACAGTGCTGGTGCAGTTTCGGGGCAGGTGGTGATCAATGGCCGTTGAGCCGGACCAGGATGCGCCGGCCGGCTTCCGCGCCGATGACCACCTGGCGGCGCCCGCTGCCCAGCGTGATGGGGCCCTCGAAGGGTGCCTTCTCCACTACGCGGAAGGGGCTGCCGATCTTGAGTCCCAGGCTGCTGAGGTAGCGGAGGAATTCGCCGTCGGTGTCGGGGACATGGGCGATCCGCCCGCGGTCGCCGATCTCGCAGGCGCTGAGCGGCTTGCCGGTGAGGGGCTCGAAGCTGCCGTCGTCGCGGGGGATGGGGGCACCGTGGGGGTCGAACTCGGGCTGTCCGAGGAAGGTGTAGATCCGCTCGATGAGCCGGTCGCTGACCGCGTGCTCGAGGACTTCGGCGTCGTCGTGCACCTCGGCCCAGTCGAGCCCCAGGGTCTGGTGCAGAAACAGCTCGATCAGGCGGTGGCGGCGGATCATGGTCAGGGCGACCTGCCGGCCTTTTTCGGTGAGTTTCACGCCGTGGTAGGGCTTGTGCTTGAGATAGCCCTCGGCGGCGAGGTGCTTGATCATGCCGGTGACCGACGCCATCCGCACCCCGAGTTGATCGGCGATGCGCTGGGTGGTGGCCCGCTCGTGATCGGCCTCCAGGCGGTAAATGGTCTTGATGTAGTCCTCGATGGAGGCGCTGCGCATGGGCGGTTCCGTTGCAGGGTGCGGGTTCGACGAAGCTCCCATCGTGTCGCGATCGCCATGGTGTCAGAAGGTGGGTACGGATGCAATGGGTCGGGGGGCGCCAGAGAGCATGGAATCCAGAAATTAGACATGCCTAATTTTTGGGTTGACATCGCCCGAATTCGGGGTTATAGTTCTCCGCGACAACGTGGTCAGGCGGAAGGCGGTGTCCCGATCGGACCGGGATGCCGCCGGAAGCGGCGGGAGCCCGTGGCCAGTGGACATGATGCGGTATCGGAGGCTTTGCTCGGTATGTGTGGCTGCCTGCTTTCAGGTGCCCGCATGGGCTCAGGCGGATGCTGAGCCTGCCGGGTCCGGCCGGCCGGCGAAGGCGGAGGAGACGACGACCAACATCTTCGGCCTGCCCGCCGCTCCGCTGGACGGTCCGCTGGTGACTGACCGGCCGGATTTCACCGAGTCGACCGAGGCGGTCCCATTTGGGCACGCCCAGCTCGAGTCCGGCTACACCTTCACGTACGACCGGGAGGACACCGACCGGGTGCACGATCACACCGCGCCGGAGATGCTCTGGCGCATCGGGCTGTTCGAGAAGTTCGAACTTCGCGTCGCCTGGGCGGGCTACTCCTGGACGCAGTCGCAGTACCAGGGCGAAACCCGCGGCGGCCGGGCGGTCACGCGGGAAGACTGGGACGACGGCGCCAATGACATGAACCTGGGGTTCAAATATAAGCTGTGGGAGCAGGATGGGTTGCTGCCGCACTTCGGCGTGATCGGCGAGATGTCGGTGCCGTCGGGCAGTGCGGGCGTGTCGTCGGGAGATGTCGATCCCGGCGCCAAGCTGCTCTGGGCGTACGACCTCGCCGATGGTCTGGCGCTGGCCGGCAACGTCAATTTCGCGTCGCTGACCGAGGACGACGACCGGTTTTTCCAGACCGCCAACTCGGTGAGCCTGGCGGCGTCCCTGACCGACTGGCTGGGCACGTACTTCGAGTATTTCGGCTTCTATCCGAATTCCCAACATACCGATTGCGCGCACTACCTCAACGGCGGATTCACCTTCCTGATCACGGACAACCTGCAACTCGACGTGCGCACCGGCTTCGGGCTCAACGAGGAAGCAGATGATCTGTTCAGCGGGGTTGGGTTCTCGTACCGGTTCTGAGAAGGTTTGAGTGAAATGATAGAAGACTGCCCACAGATCACGCAGATGGACGCAGATAGGAACCACTTACTTCTCTTTCATCTGCGTCCATCTGCGTGATCTGTGGGCACTTCTTCAAGCGTCCAAATACACGCTAGACTGAGCTTGAATGATCATGGAGGCAGCGATGAGCGGAAGTAGAAAACTGGGCTCGGGTATCCGCGACTTCATCAGGTCGCTCGTCCTGATCGCCGCGGCCGTGCCGGTGCTCGGGATCGGCGGATGCGCCCTCGGCGAGTCGGTCGTGGACGGCTTCTACGGCGGGATCAGCGACACGGTCGCGGCCGTGATCAGCGCTCTGCTGCTGGGCGGGCGCGGGGCCTGAGCGGATCGCGGGTGCATGCCTGAAGTGAACTGATGAGGTGAGTGATGCGCGGTGGGATGCGATATTTCCTGGTGCTGGCGGCGGTTTCCGGGGTGGGAGGCTGCAAGGACGGCTCGACCGGCGGGGGTGGCGGGACTTCCGGCGGCAGGAAGCTGGTGGTCTGCACCACCACGATGATCGCCGACCTGGCGGCGAGGATCGGCGGCGAGGATGTCGACGTGCACGGGATCATGAAGCCCGGAATCGACCCGCACATCTACGAGCCGATCACCGACGATACCATCTGGTTCCGCAAGGCCGACCTGGTGCTGGTCAACGGGCTGCACCTGGAAGGCAAGATGCTCGACATGATCGAAAACGCGGGCAGCAAGGCGGTCCACCTGGGCGAGCATCCCGGAATCCATCGCCGCGAGTCCGCGGCCGCCGCGGCGCCCGACCCGCACGTCTGGTGGAACGCGGCGTATTTCAAGATCTTCGCCGAGCAGACGCGGGATGCGCTCAAGAAGATGGACCCGGCTCATGCCGAGGGCTACCAGGAGCGGGCCGACGCCTACATCGCCGAGCTGGAGGCCGTCGACGCCGCGGTCCGGGCGGGCATCCGGACCATCCCGGAATCGGCCCGCTACATGATCACCAGCCACGATGCCTTCTATTACTACGGTGAAGCTTACGGTCTGAAGGTCGATGCCGTGCTGGGCATCAGCACCGACGCCAGCGCCAACGCCGGCGAACAGGACCGGCTGGCGTCGATTGTCGCCGAGCGAAAGATCCCCGCGATCTTCCACGAAACCTCGGTGAGCGACGCCCAGAACCGCCTGGTGGACGGCATCGTCCGGCTGGCGAAGGAGAAGTACGGTCACGAAGTGCGTATCGCCGGGCCGCTCTACAGCGACAGCATCGACGCCGCGGACACACCGGCGGGCAGCTACATCGGTGCCCTCAAGGCCAATACCCGCATGATCGTCGAAGCCCTCGGCGGTGAGCCGAATGAGGCATTGGCATGGGCGGATGCGCCATGATCCAGAGCAATGAACATGCTCCGCCGGCGGTGGAGACAGTCGGGCTGACCGTCTCCTATCATCATCAGCCCGTGCTGCGCGAGCTGACCGTGGCGATTGCCGCCCGGCAGCTCGTGGCGGTGATCGGCCCCAACGGCGCGGGCAAGAGCACGTTTCTCAAGGCCATCCTGGGCTTGATTCACCTGGACGCCGGCGCGATACGCATCCTGGGTGAGCCGGTGAGCACGTCGCGCGGAAAGATCGCCTACGTTCCCCAGACCGAAACGGTGGACTGGGACTTTCCGGTCACCGCCGGCGAGGTGGTGCTGATGGGCCGTTATCCGCGGCTGGGCCTCATCGGCCGGCTGAGCCCCGAGGATCATCGTATCGTCGCCGAGTGCCTGGACATGGTGGGCATGACCAGCTTCACCGACCGCCACATCCGCCAGCTTTCCGGCGGGCAGCAGCAGCGCATCTTCATCGCCCGGGCCCTGGCCCAGCAGGCCGACATCCTCCTGCTCGACGAGCCCTTCACCGGCGTCGACGCCCGCACCGAGGCGGCCATTTTTCTGCTGATGGACAAGCTGACCGAGGAAGGCAAGACACTGATCGTGGTGATTCACGACCTCAGCGCGTTGAAACGGTTCGACAGCGTGATGATGCTCAACCGGTCGCTGGTAGCGTACGGACCGGTGAAGACCACGGCGACCGAAACCAACCTGCGGCGCACCTACGGCGGCCGGCTGACGCTGCTCGAGCAGGCCGAACAGGAGCTGTTTCATGGACCTTCGGATGTCAACCGACCTGCTGGCCGCGGCTGAGCTGAGCTTCGGCTGGTGGGAGCGGCTGTCGCACGTCTTCCGCTATGAGCAGACCCCGCTGGTTGTGTCGACCCTGGTGGGCGCGATCCTCGGGCTGTGCGGCTGCTTCGTGGTGTTGCGGCGGATGGCGTTGATCGGCGACGCCCTGTCCCACGCGGTCCTGCCGGGCGTGGTCATCGCGTTCATCGTCATCAACGCCCTGGTGGGAAAGCTGGAGGGGGCCGCGGGCGTGTGGGGGCTGTTCGCCGGGGCCCTGATCGCCGGGCTGCTCACTTCCGGCGGCATCAACCTCATCGCCAGGTTCAGCCGGGCCAAGGAGGACGCGGCCATCGGCATCGCCTTCACCGCGATGTTCGCCCTGGGCGTGATCCTGATCAGCAATCTGCCCGCGGGCACGCACTTCGACCTGAAATGCTTCCTGTTCGGCGAGGTGCTCGCCGTGCAGCGCGAGGATCTGATCACCACCCTGATCGTCGCACCCTGCGTGGTCGGGCTGATCCTGCTGTTCTATCGGCCGCTGAAGCTGATCAGCTTCGACCCGCAGATGGCCGCGGCATCGGGCGTGCCGGTGACGTTCCTGCATTACATGCTGATGGGTCTGCTGTCGTTGACCGTGGTGGCGGCGCTGCGCAGCGTGGGGGTGATCATGGCCGTGGCCATGCTGATCACGCCGGCGGCCATCGCCTACCAGCTCACCAACCGGTTCAGCATCATGCTGATCCTGGCGACGGCCGCGGGGGCGTTGTCCTCCTCGCTCGGTTTCCTGCTGGCGTTCCAGTTCAGCACGCCGCCGGGGCCGATGATGGTGCTGGTCGCCACCGGTTTGTTCGTCGCCACCATGGCCCTGTCGCCGGAGTACGGGATCCTGGCCAAGTCGCTTCGCCGGCGCCGGCTGCGGCGGCACATCCTCGAGGAGGATGTACTCAAGTCGATGAGCAAGCTGGCGGGTACGGGGGACCGCACGGCGATCGCCGGATCTCTGGGTCGGGCCGCGGAGGATCCCATGTTGGGGTCGGCGATGCTGCGTCTCGAGCGCGAGGGGATGCTATCCGGCGCGGTCGGCTCGGCACCGCAACTGACCGAGGCGGGCCGCGAGCGGGCCGAGCTGCTGGTCCGCAGCCACCGCCTGTGGGAGACCTACCTGGCCGAGCACAACGTGCCCCACGACCGGCTGCACGACATCGCCGAGCATCTCGAGCACGCCCACGATGTGGCCGAGGAAGTGGCCGACGAACTCGGACATCCGGACATCGACCCGCACGGCGAGCCGATTCCCGCTCCACCGCGGCAGGAGGAGTGAGGATCGCATCGGCAAGATGCGGGTTTCACACCCATCGCGTTCAGCGGACGCGTACCCCGCCATACGCGGCGGGGCTAAACCGTGCCGTGATTACCCGTCGACGTTCACGCCGACGCGGGTCTGGCTGTCCCGGCTGTTGGGCTTGTTGACTCGATCGGGATAGCGCCGGGCGTACTCCTTCGCCGCCCAGGCCATCTCCTCCAGCGTGACCACTTTGTACCTGTCACCCAGCAGATCGCGGATCTTCGCGAAGTCGGTGGGGCTGTAGCCGTTCTGGGCGGATTCGTTGTCGGTCGCGTCGGGGACGACGAAGGCGGTGATGAACGCCGGCTTGTGAATGGCGGCATCGGCCGCCTTGCGGATGGCCGCGGCCAGATCCTCGGCGGTCTTGTCGTTGGGAAAATAGTTGAGCCCGCTGTAGCGCAGGATGACCGGCGTGCCGGCCTCGGTCATCTTGAGCTGGCCGGGCCCGCAGGTCATCACGAACGCCTCGGTCTGCGGGCTCATCCTGGCGTACATTTCGTAGACCGGCCGGGAGAAGTGCATCCAGGTGTCCATGACCTGGAGATCGGCCTTTTTCATGAAGGCGTCGGACGTGCGCATGAACGCTTCCGGCTCGGGCATCCAGTTGGGGTAAGTGTAGCCGGCCCCGCTGCACCCGCAGTAGAAGTAATCCTGATCGGTCATGGTCTGGTAGTAGTACTCGGCCATGGCCGGGGCGACGTCCAGCAGGCGCGGCTGGAAGCCCCAGTTGATGGGCACCTTGCCGCGATTTGCATCGTGCCAGGCGCCGCCCTGGAAGGCCATGTGAATCTTGAGCGCGTCGCCCTCGGTGGTCATGAAGGCGACGTAGTGTTTGCCTTCGTCGAGCCTGAGCCTGGACTTGTCGACGTGGGACTTCTGGCGGACGTTGGCCAACTCGGCGGGCACCCGGGTGTGGAAGCTGAGGTTGGGAGCCTCGGTGCACATGATGTAGTTGTTGTTGAGCGACGCCATCTGGCAGTACATGTCCTCCGGCTCGCCCCAGCCGTACACGCCGCAATCCGGCCCGGCGCCCTCGTGGATCTTCCAGATGCGGGCACCGGCCTCCTTGTTCTTTTTGTTGGTGCTGCAGCGGAAGATGAAGGCCTTGCGGGCGATGGACAGGTCCAGGGTGTGGATGGACATGCCCGTCCAGAGGTTGTCCACGCTGTGGATCATGCCCTTCACGCAGCGGGGCATGAGCTCGGCAATGGCGTAGTCGAGCGGGGTGAATTCGTCGGACCAGCGGCCGCGAAGGTCGTGCACCACCTGGAGGTCGGGGTAGCGCTTGAGCAGCGTTTCGGCGAGTTCCGGCATGACCGGCAGCAGGTCTTCGATGCCCGCCAGCGTGCAGGCGACATAGAGCGACTGCTCCACGGCGGGATCGGCGACGACCAGGCCCTTGAAGGACGAGCGGAAGCGGTCGATCACCGCGTCAGCCGTATCCAGGGTCTCGAAGTGGATGGACTTCCGGTCGGCGTAATAGTCGCGCCAGGTGCGGTCGGCGGGCTTCCAGTTCCAGAACTGGGTGTCGTACATCAGCCGCGGGCCATCGCGGTTGACCAGCCCCTGCAGGGCGTACATGGTCACCTGCTTCTTCCAGCCGTTGTCCTCCAGCCTGGAATGACCGCCGTCGACCTCGGGGGCGTTGTAGTAGGCGATGCGTCCGCCGGTGATGTTGGGATCGATCAGGGAATCAAGGTTGAACCAGACCGCGTGCGGGGATGAACTCACGGAAACCTCGCAGGTTGTGAATCAGTGTCGGGGGATGACTCGGTGGCCGCCGCGCCCAGCGCGCGGATCTCCAGGTTGTCGACGACCAGGGCGGCGCCGCTCTCCACGAAAACATGCACGGTCGCCGGGTTCGCGTCAAGCGGTCGCGTCTCGATGACGCGGACGGTGCGGTAGCGGTTCGGGGCGGCGAACGCGGTGGGGCCGGCGACATTGAAGCCGTCGCTGATGACGGCGACGGAGAAGGGGATACGGGCCGGTGGACCGGACGCGATCACGCGATAATCAAAGCGAATCTGCAGTCCGGTGTTGCCGGTCGGCGGTGCGGGCAGATCGACCTGCAGCAGCGAGTGAGCGCCGGGCTCGAGTTCGCGGGCGTCGAGCAGCAGGGAGCGGGTGCCGGCCAGGAGCATGGCCCGCTCGGAGGTGACCGACGCGGAGGACTGCGGACGGCAGGCGGGCGAATCCGCTTCAAAGTCGCAGCGGGTGATCCAGTCAGGCACGAGTCGGCCCTCGTCCGCGGCGGACAGCTCGTCCCACAGGGGCAGTTGCACATCGGGGCCCAGTTTGGCCATGCGGTCCTGCAGGATCTTGAGCTCGCGGCGCATCCAGCTGAGTTGATCGGCGAAGCCGCCTGCCAGCGGGGTGCATCCGCCTTCCAGTTGGAAGGGATCCCAGGGCGGCGCGGAGACCTGAATCGAGCGGGAATAGTCAAATGGCGGGGGAAACAGGTGGTCGCCGAGGGCAGCGACGTCCGGCCACTGCTTGACCGCGTTTTCGAGGGCCTGCAGGCACTCGCGCCGGTTGGTGCGGCGGGTACGGAATCGCTCGAAGCCGCGGGCGGCGGTGATGCGGAGGGCGAAGTGGTCGGCGAGGGCGGCGTTCAACTCCAGTTCGGTCAACAAGCGGCCCAGGGCCAAGGCCTGCTGCCCGGTGGGGGGTCGGAGGTCCCTGAATCGGGCCAGGGCGTTCCGGCAGCGGACGGCTCCGGCGGTCAGTTCCGCGGCGACCTGGTCGGGGCGGACGGCGCCGGGGGGCCCCTGGTTGTGGACGTCGGCGTAGATGCCCGCGACGCGATCGACGCGCATCATCCAGGGCCAGGTGGGCGAGGACAGCAGCAGTGTCTCCGCGCAGTCCGGGGGCATGGATCGTGGAGGTAAATGCAAGTAGTGGCTCAGGGGCAGGCCTATCTGCGGCATGTGGCAGCCGGCGGGCCCGTCGATGAGGCTGCACAGGCGGGGGAAAACCAGGCTGGCGTCCCGGACCGTTTCCATCAGTTCGGCCGAGGCCCGCCCGGTGCCGAAGCGGCGATCGAACGCATCGGCCCACGCGGACGGATCGTCCAGAACCACGGGGTTCGACGAGGCGGCGCCGAAGAACTCCTCGATGAGCTCGCCTTCCGCGGTGCGGTCGACCTCCAGGAAGAAGCCCCGGTGTCCGTACTGGCGCAGTTCACGGGCCAGATCGAAGATGTGCAGCGGGTCGACCCACAGCACGCGATCGAGCCGGGCGCCGGTGCGAATCATCGCCAGGGGGGCGTGATCGCGGGCGGGGGCTCCGGCGGCAGCGGCGGCGTGGCGGTCGAAGGCCGAGGCCACGTCGAGCTGGGGCGTGAACGGAAAGCCCAGGTCCAGTACGCCGAGGAGGCGGACGCCCGGGGAACTCTGGGCGGCGTCGCCGGTGTTGGCCGGCGGGCACAGCCGCGGGACGATCAGATCGGCGGCCTCGGCACCGCGCCGGGAGGTGTAGGGCATCGCCGAAAGCCAGGAGCGGCGGATGGTCGCGACGTCCTCAGAGGACAGGGGGTGGCTGCCGCTGTCCAGTACGGCTCCGGAAAGGCCCGGTTGAGCCGTCCACAGGAAGACCAGCATCGCGCTCGTCCCGGCCAGGTCGATGTCCGGTTCGGGCCGGCCGCTCAGCGGAAGGAGCGTGTTGTCGGCCAAGGCCACCGGGAGCTTGACGTACACGCCGAGGTCGCGGTCGGCGCATTCGGCCATCAGCCAGGTGAAATCCTCGAATCCCGACGGGTTATCGGTGTCGAGCCACGCGGGCGGCACTTCGAGAAGGAGGGCGTTGAAACCCCGCTCGACGAACGCGGCAAGCGACCGCTCCCAGGCCCAGCGGTCAAGCGGTTCGGCCGGGTCGAAAGATCCCACCCGGCGGAGCAGACCGCGGACGGGCAGAGGCCCGGTCCAGTCCAGGGCGACCCGCTGCCAGAGCCGCGGGGTGTGGAGGTTGTCCCGGGTGAGGTCGGAGCCATTGGCGATGAAGGGGGCGGCGATCTCGCCGGCCGGGGCGCGGTAGTTGACCAGGGCGACGCCGATGGTTCGCCCGGGCCGGAAGGGGGGGGACTCGCCGAGTTCCTCCCAGGGAATCACCGCCTCGAGCCGCCACCCCGTGTCCTGGTCGGTGGGCACGCCGAGGGTGCTGGCGGTGTTGAGGCGGACCACGTAGCGGACCTGCGAATTCTGGGTGCCGCGGGTGGGCAGGCCGGGGTAGGCCGCGGCGGAGCCGTCGCCCTGGCCCTGGGAGAAGTCCATGCCTCCGGCGACGGAAAACAGGTAACTGAAGGTGCGCGGGGTGCGCGAGCCGGCGGTGCCATCGCCGAAATCGAGCAGGAAGCCGACGGCGTCGTCCCGGGAGAGATCGCCGCTGCGGGCCCGGTGCAGGCCGGCCAGGTTGGCGTCGGCGATTTCGGCGCCGAGGTAGAGAAACGCGTCATCGTAGGTGAGGTGGAAGTGGGCGGAGGCATTGAGGTTCTGGGACGCGGCGAGCATCCAGACGCGCGAGCGGCGGGTCCAGATTTCCTCGGTGAGGTCGCCATCGAGGGAGATCGCCTGGGTCTGCCCGAACGGCATCAGACCGGACAACAGGTACGCCAGCACTCCGGCGGACGACATGCGGAAACCTCACCCCAGAATCACCGCGACCGTTTCGCCCGCACACGCGCAGGCCGCATTACAGCGCGTTTTCGATGCCCTCGATGCGATATTCCCGCTCGGCCCCTTCGAGGTCCACACTGACCGTGTCGCCGACGCCGAGGCCCCTGAACTTCATGCACAGCGGGGCTCGATAATTATAGATGTGCCGTTCGATGTCCGCTTCCCAGGGGCCCAGAATGGTCATCTCCGGCCGGCTCGACCCGTCGGTGGCCGGCAGCTGCAGGCGCGTCCCGATATTCACCCTTTTGGTCTCGACGTCGTCGGCGGTAATCAGCCGGGCCCGGCTGAGCTCGTCCTGGATCACCGCCACGCGGGCCCGGAGCAGGTCGCGCTCCTCCAGCGCGAACTTATACTCCGAGTTCTCGCTGAGGTCGCCGTGCGAGGCCGCTTCGCCGATGGCCTGGGCGTTCTCCTTCATTTTAACATTCACGAGATGGTTGAGTTCCTCTTCGCGCCGACTCATCCCGCGCTGGGTCCCGTAAATCACCGTCTCGTCGAGCCAGGGATCGACCTTGGCCTTGATGTAAAGCTGGGGGTGGGATTCCTGGATGATCTTGAGCATGTCGATGCGGACCACGTTACCGAGCCCGTCGAGCCGGTCGACGGTGCGGCGGAAGGTCGAGGCCAGCCCGGCCTCCATCCCGGTGATCACCTGGCGGTAGCGTCCGTAGCGGGCGTGGCTCATGGCGGCGCGAATCTTCTGTCGGGCGTCGCGGAGAACCGTGGGCGGGGTGTGGTCGTCGATGGTCAGGTCGGACAGGTGGCTCAACATGCGGGTGAGCAGCTCGCGCGGCGGCACCGGCTCGATGCCTTCCACGGCGCTGCCGCGCCAGAGCCAGCAGACCGCGTCCAGGTGCCGGGTGAAGTCGTTGAGGATGTTGCCCACCGCGACGTCGAGCAGGTCGCGGTGGCCCGCCTCCACCAGCGCCCTGGCGATCAACTCGCAGCCGTCGACCGGCGCCTTGGGGAGCAGATCGGCGTACACCTGCGGCCAGCCCTCGGGCTTGACCTCGCGGATCAACTCGGCGGCCCGGAGGTACAGCGGCACCTCGGCCAGGTCACTCATCAGTCCGACCAGGTCATTGCTGCTGCCCAGGATTTCGCGGGCGATGCAGGGCTCCTCGATCTTGCCGATCTGGATCAGCCGGTCGAGGGCCAGCGCCTCGGCGAGGGCGTGGGCCGGCGAACCCTTGCGGGCCGCGGTGATGCGCTTCTGCAGGTCGCGGTGCATGCGCTTGATCAGCGCCGGCTTGATCTCGGTCTGGCGGGCCTTGGCTTCGCGGGCGTACGCGTCAATCACCGACAAGCGCTGGCCGGTGGTCTCGGTGCGGGCCCACTGCGGCTCGATCTCTTCTTCGAGGGTCTGGCCCTGGGCGTGGTAGGTGAGGATGACCGGGTTGCGGCCTTCCACGACCACGTTGTGGTTGCGCTTGAGGGCGGTCTTGGTTCGCGTCCACCACTTGCTCCAGCGCTCGGTGGGAAGGAAGCGGGGGACCAGCAGGTGTTCGAGTTCGTCGGAGTCGAGCCGGCCGCGGTGGCTCTGGAGCAGGCCGACGATCAGCGTGATGGTGTCTGATTCGAGCAGCTCGCTGATCTTCTCGGGGTGGATCTGGCTGAGCACCCGGAAGTCGTTGGGGCTGGCCGGGTCGTAGGCCAACGCCAGGGCGTCGGGATCGAGCGTGTTCTCGCCGCGGCGGGTCTGGACGGTGATCATGCCGGCGTCGAAGTCGATGGCGGTGACTTCCGCGGCCTGCTCGTCGGAACGGCCCAGCAGATAATCGCTCACCTTGAGGTTGAGGCTGATTTCCAGGGTACGTAATGCCCGCCGGATGGTCTTGCCGCCGCGCAGGCCGGAGACCTCGAGCAGCCCGGGCAGTTCATCGCGGTCGGCGTGAACTTCCTCATAGAGCCGGAGGATCTCCTTGCGCAACTCCTCGTCGTCGCCGCAGCGGAGACTCAGGTCGCGGGCCAGGGCCAGCAGGTCGGCCGGCTCGCGGCGATCCTTCTCCAGGCTCAGCCAGGTCCACCCCAGGGTGGTGGCATGCTGGGCCTTGCCGCTCTGGTTGAGAATGGCCAGGGCTTCGAGCAGTTCGCCGCGGTTGTCATCGCCGGTTTCGATGGCGGTGAGCCAGCGGTCCTCGATGGTCTTGATGTCTCCGCGCTTGGCCAGGTCGGTCAGGGTCGTATCCACCAGCGACATGGGTATCCCGCAATTCGCCTCGACGGGTGGTACCGGGTGGTCCGGGCCTGCTGCGATGCGGTGACAGGCCGGGCCGGTGGCCGGAGGCGTCTGACTTTCACCAGCGTATAAACTACGTAAGCCGCGCCGGCTGATGCACCCGGCACGGCCGCTCCGAAGCGAATCATTGTGACACAAAGCGGACCGGCTGTCCAGCGGGCGGGCTGTTTGCAGGTTCGCGCCGGGGCTGTCACCGACCCGCCGCCGCGGATCAAATTTTCACTTCAACTCCTGGCCCCGCGATGATGGGGGATCTGCGCTCCGGCGGTTTGCGACGGCATGGGGGCACAGGCCCCGCCATTCCGGTGCCTG
Organism: uncultured Planctomycetales bacterium; assembly: GCA_964455315.1. Lineage (GTDB taxonomy): Bacteria > Planctomycetota > Phycisphaerae > UBA1845 > PWPN01 > CAYVVX01. Next base: position 23,515 of record CAYVVX010000005.1, read on the forward strand.
CCATCCCGGACACGCGCGACCCTGGCCGCTACAATCTCTGACCTTCGGACCATTGACAGGTTGTGTCAAACAAGCAGGAGACCCCTGATGAACTGGCAGGAGAAATTCGCCGCCGGACTGGACTATGCCGCATTCCTGGAGCAGCACGGCACACCCGAGCACCGGCAGCGGTGGGCAGGCATGTATGAGCGGGTTGCGCTGAGCCCTGGCCAGCGATCGCTGCTGGCAGGCTTCCGGCGGGACATGAAGGTGCTGTGCCTGGCCGGGGCGTGGTGCGGCGATTGCGTCAACCAGTGCCCGGTGCTGCAGCGGATCGCCGAGGCGTCGGAGCGGATCGAGCTGCGTTTTCTCGATCGGGACGTGCATGGCGACGTGCAGAAGGAGTTGTCGCTGTGCGGCGGGCACCGGGTGCCGGTGGCGGTGTTTCTGTCCGAGGACTTCGCCGAGTGCGGGCGGTACGGGGACCGGACACTGAGCAAGTACCGCGAGCTGGCGGTGAAGCTGACCGGAGCGGCCTGTCCGTCGGGCATCGGCGCGCCCGGCGGCGACCTGCTGGCGAGCGTGACCGCCGAATGGCTGAACGAGTTCGAGCGGGTGCAGTGGATGCTGCGGCTGTCGCCGCGACTGCGGGAGAAGTATGGGGATTAGCGCCGTACCACTGGGAACACTCTCCAGCCAGTAATGAATGGGACAAAGCCCGGCCGCATGGGCGACCGGGCCTTGTCGGATGGGTGGATGTGAGGGGCGGCGTTGCTCGCGGCAACGGCCGGCGGGGGCGCCGGCCGCTACGGGGGGTCGGGGCGACCTCGCCGCCCGCGATGCGGTCAGCGCCGTCTGCGCCAGCCACTCTTCATCAGGCCGAGCAGCATCATCCCCAGCGGGGCGGCCGCGGGGACGCCTCCGCCGCAGGAGGGGGCGGGCAGCGACGTGGGGGCGATTTCGTTCTGCGGGGCCGACGGCTGCTGGGCCTGCGGTCCCTGGTTGGACAGGGGTGCCGCCTCGTTGTTCAAGGCCGACCGGAACTGGCCGGGGATGGTGTTGATCGGCAGCGGGTCGGGACCGGGGGTCGGGATCG